>JBEBGA010000079.1:0-10282 GCA_040081695.1 Pyrinomonadaceae bacterium | reverse complement strand
AAAATCGACATCGCCCGTGATCGGTGGTATCGCATCATTTGGCGGAGCAAGCGCCACGAGCAGCGGCAGCGGAATCGCGTTGCCGCCAAGGTCAAAGTTAAACGCCGTCGAACCGCGGTCGTAGGTTCCCTTTGCCGTCAGACGCCCCGAGCCGATCTTCATATCACCCTGCTGCAGATCGATCGTAGTGCCGCTAAACACTGCCTTTACAACAAGATCGTCAAACGCCTGTCCCGCTATCGTGCCTTTTGCTGCGGCAAGATTTACCTCGCCTTGAGCCCTGTCAGGCAGCCCGCTCAAGACAACCGAACCCGTCGTGCTGCCGCTAAGGTCGCGAATACGTTCGGGTAATTCGATAGGCAATGCCGAGATCAGATTGCCAACATTTACGCCCGTCAGCGTTGCATTTACAGTCGTGCTGTTTGGAATAAGCCGAGGAATATTAACTGCAAACACCGCACTGCCGCCGTCCGGTTGCTGCAGCTTTCCATTTCTAAGATCGGTGCCAAGCTGTGTGACGAGTATGTCGGTTGAGACACTGCCGACATTGCGTCCTCGCATTACTAATGAATCCAATGACGCCCGCCCGTCCACATCGGGGTCGGTCAGATTGCCGGTGATCTTCCCGTCAAATGTGAGGTTTCCGGCAAACTGCACCTGCATCGAATCAAGCTGGCTTTCTATCGTCGGCGATACACCAAGCACACGGATCAGCCGGTCGATCTCATTAGCATCCGTCGAACGCAATGCCACCGTCAGATCGGAGTTCTCGTCCTTGAGATCAAATTTGCCCGTCGCCGTCAGCTTGCTTGCTGTGGTATTCAGATCGGCGAGATCGACGTTAAACAGACCGTTGACGCCGGTCAGTTTCACCTGGCCGTTTACCGGGATCGCACCGCTAGATGCGTTTCCGGCGTTTGCCGTAATGTTCGCATTGACAGTGCCGCTTGCAGTTCGGAAATTGGTCCCGGCAAAATTCAGATCGACGCGGCCCGTTGTTTCCCCCTCAAGCGGTATCACGCGCCCGCCTTGAAGAGCCAATAGTTTGCCAATATCGAGGTTTGCAAAATCGCCGTTAAATGTTGACTGCGTGCGGTTGTTAAAAGCGATCGCGGCAGAGCCGTTGAGATTGCCGTTCATCACCGCGGCGGTCAGGTCGTTGAGAGCGACGCGGTCATTATTAACATCGACCTTCGCTGTCGCGGCTCCGAGAGCAATGCTGCCGACCGCTCCGCCGCCGAGACTCATATCGGCCGACGCCCGGTATCTTCCCGAAGGTTCGAGGATAAATACAGGTTTTGTCAGTTTGACCGCATCAAGCGTTCCGCCTTCGGGCAGGTCTTTTGTCTTTGCGAGAGTGATTTTTCCGGCGTCGATGTCATTTGTACGTCCCTCGACGCGACCCTGACGGATGGTCAGGCGGACGCCACCGATATTGAGACTGCCGAGTATCGCCAAGCCTGCGTCGATCTTTGCGACACGCAGCTTGTCGGCATAGATCACCGTCGTGCCCCCATTGGCGTCAAGCTCGACCATCGGAGCGTCAAGCCCGCCTATGACAACCCCGTTGGCATCCAGACGATCGGCTCGCATATTATTTGCTGTCAGTTCGGTCGAATTTGGACGGTTGGTAAAGTTAAACCTATCCGCCGATAAGTTCTTTAGCTTATTGCCCTTAAACTCGGCGTTGTCCGAACGTAGGCCATCGACATCAACTCTCGTGGTGCCGTTGCTGTTAATGACGCGGACGTTGCGGCCGGTGACGTTGTTTAGTTTGTAATCCGGCGTCGAGAAAGATCTCGCGGTCGCACTGGTCGAGGTCAGGTTCATGCCGCCGTTTGGCGTCGAAAGCCGTAAATTTCGCGCGGTCAGTTCGGCAAATTCGGTATCGCCGATGGCAAACCTTTTCGCCCGTCCATTACCGACCTCGGAACGAAACTGCTTGTCCTTATACTCCGCCAGAGCGTCCGACAGATACAATCCGCCGATGGTCATCGATTTTGTTTTGGCCGCTGCTGCCTGCAGTTCGCCGACCCAGCGAAAATCCGTCCCGCTGCCGCGAACATTGCCCGCCATCTTGACCAGATCGATGCGAAAATCGTCAAACGTCATCATCTCGGCGATGGCCGTGCCGTTCGCGGTGTAATTTGTGTTTGTCCCCTCGACAGTTGCAGCAACGTTCAGAGCCTTTAATGAGACCCCGGCGGCACGTAAAGATGCAGCATCTGCATTGCCCTCGATGTGATAATTTTCGCCCTCGCCGGTGACCTTACCCTTAAAATTGCCGACGCCGACGATCGGCGTGCCGCTCATAAAGATGCTCGACGCCTGGGTCATATCGACCGATGATTGAATATCAAAAGTGTATTGTGGAGCGGCCCAATCGGTCAGATTTCCCGAGAGATAAGATTCGCCGATCGGCGTGCGAAGCTCTAGGCTCGTCAGCTCCGCACCTTTGTTATCGGCAATACCGACGGCTTTGACGCTGATCTGATCGATCTTGCTCGTGTCGTAAACAAAATTAGAATCTTTGGACGTAAAGTCAAAACTGTACCGTTTCGGATCGCCAAGCACGGTCGTTTCCATCGGCGAGAGCAAAAAGGCAATGTTGTTCGCGTCCGCCGAAATCTTTCGCGTCACATCGCCAAAATGCACAACGCTGTCGGTTAGCGAAAATTTGACCGAATCGTACTTAAAGTTTACAGCCGAACCCGCCTGATCCTCAACGATCTTAAGATTTGCAAAATTTGACCTGCCGTTCTCGTCAAATTTGACCCAAACCTCGGCACCGTTAATGTCGGTCGTTTCGATATTGATATCGCGGCTTGCCCGCAGAGCAAAAAGATCGACGACCGTCATCCCGAGGTGAGCTTCGCGGATAAAAAAGAGCTTTTCGCCCGTCGCTTTGTCGTTAAATGTAGCGTTTTTTAGTTCGAGTTCGAGCGGTGAAGCTTTGACGCGAAAAACGTCCGCCTTAAAATCGATGCCGATCTCGGCAAGCTTTGAGGTGAATTGATTCTTAGTATAAGTATCGAAAACACCGGCACGAAAAAGTATCACGGCGACAACGACTGTGAGCAATGCTCCCAGCAACAGGACGCCGCCCACGACAAACAGATTTCGTCGCGTGAAAAAACCACGCCTGCCTTTAGTCGGCTGCTCGTCGGTCAATTCACTTTTGTCTTTGTCGCTGCTTGCCATTATCAGGATGTCAGATCGACCGTCTCTACTATCTCCAGGTCATACGCCTCAAGCGCGCTGATCTTTGGCGGATGATTTGTCAAAAGACTTATCTTTTTCACGCCGAGATCCTTTAATATTTGTGCCCCGATCCCGTAATCGTGGACCTTTCCATAACCGGTCTCAAGCCGTGCGGATACAAAATCAACCTGTCTTTCCTGCATCAGCGCATAAGTTTTGAGCTGATTTACCAGATCAAGATTATTCTCTCTCTGCCGCAAATACAGTACGATGCCGCACTTAGCGTCCGATATTTTTTTGAGCGAGGCCTGCATCGCAGAGGCGGCTTCGCCAAGCGTCGCGCCAAACATTGCAAACGTCACGTTCTCGGTTTGGACGCGAACGAGCACCGGCTCGGTTGCACTCGAAACGTCGCCGAGGGCCATAGCAACGTGCGTTTCGCCGTTTATCACATTCTCAAACAAGATCGTACGAAACGTACCGTGCTCTGTCGGCAGATCGGTCTCGACCACGCGGCGGACCAATGTTTCTTTTTCAATGCGGTAACGGACAAGGTCGGCGACGGATACGATCTTGAGTTTGTGCTTTTCGGCAAAAGCCTCAAGCTCAGGCATCCGTGCCATCGTGCCGTCGTCATTCATTATCTCGCAGATAACGGCCGCCGGCTGCAAACCGGCGATGCGTGCGATATCGACGCTCGCCTCCGTCTGGCCGACGCGCACAAGCACGCCGCCGCGTTTTGCCCTCAACGGAAAGATGTGTCCCGGCCGTGCAAGGTCAGAGGCTTTTGATGCAGGATCGACCGCCGTCAGTATGGTTTTAGCACGGTCGGCGGCCGAAATTCCGGTCGTCACGCCCTCACGAGCTTCAATCGATGTCGTAAACGCGGTGCCCATGCTCGATGTGTTTTCCGTCGTCTGCGGATAAAGCTGCAGCTCGTCGCAACGCTCCTCGGTCAGCGGCATACAGATCAGCCCACGGCCGTGAACCGCCATAAAATTGACGATCTCGGGCGTCACTTTTTCAGCCGCGCAGACGAGGTCCCCCTCGTTTTCGCGGTCTTCGTCATCTACGATAATGATCATTCGGCCCTCGCGAATGTCGCGGGCGGCGTCTTCGATAGTGGAAAGCGGCATCTTTTTACTACTCAAAATCGGCGATCTTACGCGCCGTAACGGACATATTGATTAGATTTTATCGAATCGGCGTGATTTAAGCGAATATTAGATCGAGGGCTCCTTGGTCCACCTTGATCCACTTTGGTCCACCTGGTCCGGACCGGACCAGAGTGTCGATCGCGGGCGAAAACACCGCCCGGCTTTAACACGCCGTTTCGACCTGTCACAATAGCTCTTTATGCCGCAAACGCATCGCTTTCTTAGGCTCGTCCTGCACATACTATTTTTCCTGTCCGGCATCGTCACGGTGCTGATCGGGCAGGTCTTGCCTGTATTTGCAAGGCATTTTTCGCTAAGTGACCTACAGGTAAGTTACTTTTTTCCGGCACAATTCACGGGTTCCATTGCGGGCACATATTTCACCAGCCGTTTTGCCCGCCGCAACAATTACCTTGCCGCATCGGTTATCGGCGGCGTCCTGATGGTCGGCGGCATCTTGCTCATGAACGTCGATCTGTTTTCCGTCTGTCTCGTCGGCTTTTTGATAAACGGCATCGGCATCGGTATGACATTGCCGTCGATCAATATGCTCGTGCTTGAGATGGATCCCGAACGCTCGGCGTCCGCGCTCAGCATCCTCAATTTTTGCTGGGGCGTCGGGGCTATCGTCTGCAAACCGTTTGTCGATATGTTTAGCACTCCCGACAGCATCGGTGCGACGACGGTCATCCTCGCGGCTCCGATACTCATTGCTTCGCTGTTGCTACTGTTTGTAAACCGCGATTTTGAGACGATCAATCAGACCACTGCAACGACGGATGACGACGATACCACGCCGATCTGGCGTCAGCCGATCGCTTGGCTGATCGCGCTATTCAATCTCATCCACGTCGGTTTCGAAAGCGGCATTGGCGGCTGGCTTACAACATATACCGGCCGCCTCGACGGCGAACCTATCGTCCACTGGATATCGCCGACACTGCTCTATTTTCTGTTTTTTGTGATCGGTCGTGGTGCGGCACCCGTGCTGTTTCGCTATCTCAACGAAAACAAAATGCTACTGCTCGGCCTCGGGCTGGTTTTAATTGGGATGATCGTCGTGCTGTCCGCCCGAACTGTTTTGGGCCTCAGCGTGGGCGCGACTATAGCCGGCTTTGGGACGTCGTGGATATTCCCGACAAACGTCTCGCGGTTCTATAAAACTTTTGGCCCGTCAGCCAGCCGCCGCTCAACACCGCTATTCATAGCGGGCACACTCGGTGCCGCCGGCTCGACCTGGCTGATCGGATTTATCTCCGACCGCACAGGCAGCCTCAACTCAGGGATGTACGTCCTGATAATCAGCGTGGTCTTGCTGATCGCATTGCAGATAGGCTTGGGAGCAAGGGCAAATCGACAAGCTGAACGATCAACCGTTTAGATCGAGCGACTTCAGATAGTTTCGAAATTCATTCCCGAGGTCATCGCGTTTTAGAGCAAGTTCCACCGTTGCGATCAGGAATCCGAGCTTGTCGCCAGCGTCGTGGCGCGTGCCGTCGAGTTTGACAGCGTAAAAGGGGCGTTTTTTGAGTAATAGCCGCATTGCGTCGGTGATCTGTATCTCGCCGCCCGAACCGGGCGTGGTTTGCTCGATCGCCTCGAAAATATCCGGTGTGAAAATGTAGCGGCCTATGATAGCTAAGTTCGACGGAGCATCTGCATAGGCCGGTTTTTCGACCATGTCGTTTATCTTATAAACGCCGGGCTCAACCTCGACCGCGTCTATCACGCCAAAACGCGAGATCGCCTCGCCATCAACCTGCATCGTCGCGATAACCGGGGCGTTGTATTTCTCAAAAACCTCGACCATCTGTTTTAACGCAGGTTTTTCGCTGTCAACAATATCGTCGGCAAGCAACGCGGCAAACGGCTCATTCCCCACAAAATCTTTTCCCTGATATATCGCATGGCCGAGACCGAGGGCCTCTTTTTGGCGTGTGTATGAGATCTTGGCAATTTCGGAAACGGCATGGACGAGTTCGAAAAGATCGTCTTTGCCGCGAGCTTTGAGCATCTGTTCCATCTCGAACGAGATATCAAAATGATTTTCGATCGCGCTCTTATCGCGCCCCGTGATTATCAGTATCGATTCGATGCCGCTCGCGACCGCCTCTTCGACGGCGTACTGGATGAGCGGTTTATCGACCAGCGGGAGCATTTCCTTAGGGCTCGATTTTGTCGCCGGCAGAAATCGTGTACCAAGACCTGCGGCGGGGAAAACAGCTTTGCGAATTTTGTTGGCCATACTAAACTTTGCTAAATTCGTAACGTCTTTTACTGACGACGAATGGTTGATTTTAGGTCAATTGCCGCCGATAAACAAACCATTATTTCGCCTGTAAAACGCGCGGCTCGCCGTGTGATAACATTGTAGTTACATTTTGTATGCTGGATCTCAATTTTGTAAGAGAAAATCTTGACGCCGTTCGCAAAGCCCTTGGCGATCGCAATTTCCCCGCCGACGCACTCGACACATTTGTCGAACTCGACGCCGAGCGCCGCCGCGTGATCGGCGAGGCAGACAATATCAATCAATTACGAAACGTGGCGAGCAAAGAGATCGGTGCTCTGATGCAGTCCGGTAACCGCGACGAGGCTGAGGCGAAAAAGGCCGAGGTCGCCGGGCTAAAAGATCAGCAAACTGAACTGGAAACAAAACGCGATGAGGCTGATGCCGCAATGCGTGAACTGCTATCGGGACTGCCAAACCTACCCGCTGATGACGTGCCGGTCGGTGCAGACGAATCTGCAAACAAAGAGATCCGCCGTTGGGGCGAGGCCCGCGAATTTGATTTTGAGCCAAAGGATCACGTCGATCTTGGCGAAGCCCTCGGCATCATCGATTTTGAACGTGCGACAAAGATCGCCGGTTCACGTTTTGCGATCCTCAATGGTGCTGGTGCTCGTCTGAGCCGTGCGCTTATCAATTTTATGCTCGATGTCCACACGACCGAGCACGGCTACACCGAGACGTTGCCGCCGTTTTTGGTTAACCGCACCGCGCTCTTTGGCACAAACCAACTGCCAAAATTTGAGGAAGATTTATTTCACATCAAGGACGATCGTGGTTTTGCACTGATACCGACAGCCGAGGTTCCGGTGACAAATTACCACGCCGAAGAGATCCTCGATGCGACCGATCTGCCAAAACATTACACCGCATACACGCCGTGTTTTCGTAGCGAAGCGGGCAGTTATGGCCGTGACACACGCGGCCTGATCCGCCAGCATCAATTTGAAAAGGTCGAGCTCGTAAAACTCGCGATGCCCGAGAACTCTGAGGACGAGCACGAAAAACTTACGGCGAATGCCGAGCGTATTCTACAGCTCTTGGGTCTGCCATATCGCACTATGGTTCTCTCGACGGGCGATATGGGTTTTGGTGCGCGGAAGACCTACGACATCGAGGTATGGCTGCCCTCGCAGAAAACATTTCGCGAGATATCAAGCTGCTCAAACTGCGGCGACTTTCAGGCTCGTCGTATGAACCTGCGATTTCGTCGTGCAGGCGGAGCAAAACCAGAATTTGTCCACACGCTCAATGGCAGCGGCCTCGCGGTTGGCCGCACATGGATCGCGATCATAGAAAATTATCAACAAGCGGATGGCAGCATTCTTGTCCCAGAAATCCTGCACCAATATATGAATGGTGTCACGAAGATCGGTTGACGAAAATTATTGATGTAATTACGATGTAATTATGAAAACCCAGATCATCCAGATCGGTAATTCACAGGGAATTCGCATCCCCAAAGTGCTGCTTGAGGAAACCCGCATCACCGGCGAGGTCGATCTCGAACTGCACCCGGACGGCATTCTTATCCGCAATACGCAAAAGGCGCGTGCAGGTTGGGACGATGCTTTTATGACGATGGCGGAAAATGAGGATGACGAACTGCCAGACGGCAACGCCCCGACAGCTTTCGAGAAAAAGGAGTGGCAATGGTAAAACGATTTGAAGTTTATCTTGTCAATCTGGACGAGCAAGCCTCTAAGGATGCTAAGAACACGCGCCCATGCGTTGTCGTCTCGCCTAACGAGATGAACCGCAACATTACAAACGTCATAATCGCCCCTCTCTCGTCCGCCGGGCCAAAATATCCGACCCGCATTCCGGTTTCGTTTCTCAACAACGAACGCGCGATCGTCCTCGATCAGATACGCGTCGTCGATACCGCCAGGCTCGTAAAAAAGATCGGCGAGATAAGTAAATCGGCCCAAAAAGCAACGCTCGAACGTTTGCAGGAAATGTTTGCCGAGTAGTTTGTCTTATTTTGCGGCTGCTTTAGCCTCATTCCAAAGAGCGTCCATTTCAATGAGGCTTGCGTCTTCAAGCGTCGTTCCCTGTCGCTTTAACTCATCCTCAATAAACTTAAATCTTTCGCGAAATTTGCGGTTCGTTTTCTTTAACGCCGTTTCGGGTTCGACATCGAGATGACGGGCGAGATTCATCACGACAAACAACAGATCGCCGATTTCTTCGGCGGCGTTTGCCGTGTCGCCGCTTTTTATGGCTACTCGCAGTTCTGCCGCTTCCTCATCCAGCTTTTCAAATATCTGATCGGCATTTTCCCAGTCAAAGCCCGTCTTAGCTGCTTTTTTGGTCAGCTTCAGCCCCTCAAGCAGAGCCGGAAAATGGATCGGCACTTCATCTAATATTGATTCTCGTACTTTTTCTACCTTGCCCGACGCGGCCCGCTCGTCCGCCTTTAGTTTGTCCCAGTTGTCGAGCACATCCGCGGCACGTTCTAGCTTTGTGTCTCCAAAAACATGCGGGTGACGCAAGATCAGCTTTTGCGTGACGCCGGCCGCGACATCGTCTATATTAAAATCGCCGCGCTCCTTGCCGATCGTTGCGTGAAAAACGACTTGCAGCAACAGGTCGCCAAGCTCTTCGCGCAGGTTTGTTGTGTCGCCGGTCGCGTCGGCCTCTTGGATCGCGTCAAAGGTCTCATACGCCTCTTCAAGCAGATATTGCGACAGCGATTGATAAGTTTGCTCATGGTCCCAGGGGCATCCGCCCGGATCGCGCAGCCGCTGCATCACGGCTACAAGTTCGTCAAAGGTTTGTGACATAACCTGAATTTTGAATTCTTTTTCGCCAAAATGCTACTATCGAAACAGGATAAAAAACATATGATCGGCCACGACGATAACGACGAAGAAGTTCACTATAAGGTCGCTGACAAGCGAAAATTTAACGCCGACGGCAGCTTGCGTGAGGGTGTGACGCTCGACGCCGAGCCCGTACGGACGCCTGCTCCGGCGGCAGAAACGCCCGCTACATCTGAGCCACAGGCCGAGGAAACCTTTATCGACCCGATGGATGAGGAGGCAGAGGCCTCGGCCGCAACCGATGGCGACGATATTCCCGGAGCCGACGATCCGGCGAGTTTTGTTAATTTTCTCTCGACCCTAGCGACCAACGCCGCCGCATCGCTCGGAGCAGTTCCGCACCCGGCGACCGGAAAGCGTTCGCTCGACCTCGACACCGGCAAATACTGGCTCGATGTACTTGCGATGATCCGCGATAAAACAAAGGGCAATCTGCATCCAAAAGAAGACCGCCTGCTCGAAGGCCTGCTTGCCGACCTCAGGTTGCAGTATGTCCAACTCGTCCGTGCGACCGAAGAAAAGCTAAAAGCACAAGCGGCCCAGCAATTTTCAGGCTCGGACATACTCGGAAAGAAATAATTGCCTGCGTTCCCGGCATATGAAGCTCACCTTTCTCGGAACTGGAACGTCAACTGGAGTGCCGTCTATTGGGTGCGATTGCGAAACGTGCTTGTCCGACGATCCGCGTGACAAACGCCTGCGTGTCTCGATATTGATCGAGCATGGCGACAAAAAGATACTCGTTGATACCTCCATCGATTTTCGCCAACAAGCTCTCCGCGCAAAGATCAGCCATCTCGACGCGATAC
>JBEBGA010000001.1:0-35898 GCA_040081695.1 Pyrinomonadaceae bacterium | reverse complement strand
GCCACAAATCCTTCTGCGGCGTTGTCGATTTCGCTAGTCAGCTCGAAACCCTTCTCCGCTGATAGTACAGTGCGAATGCCGATGCGGGTGAGCGGTTGGCTTTCGACTAGGAGAACTTTGATCGAATCAGACATTTGGATTTAGGCTCGCCGCAAATTCGACGATCGGGCGGATCAGGTCGGTGTCGTAGTTTGTCTTGACGTGCTGCATAACGGCAGTCATACGCTCAAGCCCCATGCCGGTATCGACCGAGGGCGCAGGTAGCGGAGTAAGCTTAAATGACCCATCAGGCTCCTGGGTGCGGTTGTATTGCATAAACACGAGATTCCAGATCTCCATGGTCGTGTCACCGGGGCCGTTGACCCAATGCGGTGAATTCTTTTCCGGGTCGCTCGCGTCCTCACCCATATAATAATGGATCTCTGAACACGGCCCACACGGTCCTGTATCACCCATTTGCCAGAAATTATCTTTCTTACCAAACCCTAAAACGCGTTCCGGTTTTGCTCCGGCCTTGATCCACAGTTTGCGGGCCTCATCATCAGGGCCGACCTGATCATCCCCCTCAAAAACCGAGAACCACAACCTCTCGGTATCAAGCCCAAATTCGTTGACGAGCAGATCCCAGGCAAAACGGATCGCGTCTTCTTTAAAATAGTCGCCAAACGAAAAATTGCCTAGCATCTCAAAAAAAGTATGATGCCGGGCGGTTTTGCCGACCTCGTCGAGATCGTTGTGCTTGCCGCCCGCGCGGATACATTTTTGCGATGTGACGGCACGGGTGTAGTCGCGTTTTTCTAGTCCAAGAAAAACGTCTTTGAATTGATTCATCCCGGCGTTGATAAATAACAGCGTCGGGTCATTAGCGGGGAGAAGCGGCGATGAATGCACAATCTTGTGCCCGTTCCGCTCAAAATAATCGAGGAATTTTGCTCTGATCTCGTCTCCGGTCATAACCAAACTTTAGCACAAGGCGGGAAAGGCTCTGAAATCAAAAAGGCCGGACGCTTTGCGGCATCCGGCAAAGACTTTTGGTTAGGATCACAGGCTATTTATCGGCCTTAAATTTTAACGACACCGAGTTCATACAATATCGCAGACCCGTCGGCTGCGGGCCGTCGTCGAAAACATGGCCGAGGTGCGCGTGGCAACGGGCACATTCGACCTCGGTGCGGACCTCGCCAAGCGAGTTATCTACCCTTTCTGCCACATTCTTTTTGAATATCGGCTGGAAAAAACTCGGCCAGCCGGTTCCGGATTCAAACTTTGCCGTCGATTTGAAAAGAGCCAACCCGCAAGCGGCACAATAATACGTGCCCTGCTTTTTGTTTTTGTTCAATGCCCCAGAATATGGCCGCTCGGTGCCATCTTCGCGCATTACGTTGTATTCCTCGGCGGAAAGTTCTTTTTTCCACTCTTCGTCGGATCTTGTGATCTCTTTGCCGTCAAATTCACCATCCGTTAGCTCGACGTTGCGGGTAGATCCGTCAGCTTTTTTAGCGGGTGTCGGCTCGGTCGCAGCCGCTTGCTCGTTCATCGATGCTTTTGGTGTACAACCGAATAACCCGACCAAAGCGGTGGTAGAAACAAGTGTTATAAGTGCGATTGTCGAAAATAGAACTTTGTATCTCATAGCTAAATAATACCCCTATAGGGTTATTTTATTTCCAAAAAGATTCGCCCGACGAATCTGAGGTCTTTTCCCATTCCACCCAAAACCTCCCCCTCCAGAAATGTTTTGACTAGAATCCTTGATAATGCCTCAGACGCGTCGAGCGAAATTGTAGAACCCTAAGTTAGTTCGGCAAAAGCACCGAATTTACAACGTGAATGACGCCGTTCGATTGTTTGACGTCGGCGATCGTAACAGTCGATTTGCCGCCCTTTTCGTCCATCAAAACCACGTTTTTGCCATCAAGCATTGCATACAGCTTGCCGCCGGCGACGGTTGTAAACTCGGCCTTACCCTTACCTTTCTTGATCGCCTTGACTACGTCTTTTGAGCTAAAGTTGCCCGCAATCACGTGATAGGTCAGGATCTTAACGAGCGTAGCCTTATTTTCCGGCTTGAGTAGAGTCTCAACAGTGCCGGCAGGCAAAGCCGCAAAGGCACTGTTGACCGGTGCAAATACGGTGAAAGGCCCGGCACTCTTGAGAGTGTCGACCAAACCGGCAGCACCGACGGCCGCGACGAGGGTCGTGTGGTCTGCTGAGTTGACTGCGTTTTCGACAATATTCTTTGTCTTATACATCGCCGCCCCGCCAACCATCGGGTTGCCGTCCATCGACTGTGCCGAAACTCCAAACGTGACGCCGAGCGTCAATACTACTAATGCTAAAAATGTTCTCATTGCTAAATCTCCCCTTGATAAAATAAATTGATTTACTAAAACTAAAAGGCTTTCTTTCCTTTGGAGTGGATTTCGCAGGTGCGGGTGGATTGGATTCAATTATGCGGAAAATTTTTTTTCAGGGGGCAAGAGGATTCGGCCGGGACCCTATAGATCCTGTCCATCCTGTTCAAATTCGCGGGATGCAACGGATGACATTTTTTCGCGAATGAGGTCAAAGCCAAAGCCCTGACGCAGGAGGTGGTCGTAGAATTTTTTGGTTTCTTCGCGGGTCTGGGGCTTGCCTTTTAGCCGGAGCCGTTTTTCTATTGCAAGGTCGATCAACTCTTCTTCGGGCAGTTTTTCAAACGCCTCGGTTATTGCGTCTGCAACAGTTTCTTTATCAAGTTTTTTCTGCGACATCGTCTGCTGCAAACGGCGTTTGCCTTGCGGCTTTTGGCGGAGTTTTGAGACCGCGAGATCGCGGGCGTATTGCTCGTCGTCGAGATATTTATACTCTTTGAGCTTTTCGAGCACAGCATCGACGATCTCATCGTTGGTCCAGAGCTTTTCGAGCAGGCGTTCGCGCAGCTCTCTGACAGAACGCGGTTTTGCGGCGAGCAGTTTGACGGCGCGGTTCATCGTACGCTCACGCGAGCGGACCGGATCTTTGACCATTCGATCCGCGTCATCAACCTTTCTAGTGCGTTTTCCCCACATTTTGCCGACACCTGTTAAAATTCAGATTCGATTAATTATGGACGGCATCCTCATCATCGACAAACCGGCGGGTATCACATCGCACGATGTGGTCGCTCGCGTACGCCGCATTTTACAAACAAAGCGTGTCGGCCATACGGGTACGCTTGACCCGTTTGCGACCGGCGTGATGGTGATATTGATCGGCCAGGCGACGCGGCTCGCGCAGTTTTTGGATAAGGACGAAAAGGAATACGAAGCGTTGGTCAGGTTTGGGTTTGAGACGGATACGGGAGATAGAACTGGTAGTCCCAAGCCCCAAGTTCCAAGTCCCAAGTCTTTAAGCGTCGAAAGCGTTCGTGCGGTGTTGGATGATTTTCGCGGCCAGATCGAACAGACGCCGCCGATGTATTCGGCAAAAAAGGTGGATGGCAAAAAGCTGTATGAGCAAGCCCGCAAAGGCGAAACTGTCGAACGAAAGCCAATATCCGTAAGGATTAACGAATTGGAGATCATCGATAATTCAGAAATCCACAATCCACAATCCACAATCCGCATTCGAGTGGCTTGCTCCGCCGGCACATACATCCGCACGCTTGCCGAGGACATCGGCAGGAAGGTCGGGGTCGGGGCTCACCTTGCCGAGTTGCGGCGGACTCGTGCGGGGAAATTTGGCATTGAGCAGGGCGTGACGCTGGAAAAGTTAGAACAGGTCGAGGATAAACAAACTGCCCTGATCCAAATGGAAGAGGCTGTGTCACACCTTGCCGCGTTTACACTAAACGCTGACCGTGTCGGCAAAACAAAAAGCGGAATGTCGACGAGAGTTTTTGACGTTCAGTTTGTTGCCGGGCAGCCGATCCGGATGATCGATGAGGACGGCTAGCTTATCGCGATCGGCGCATACGACGAATCAGAAAATTCTGTACGCCCCAAAGTCGTTTTGGTATAAAATGACGGCAGAGCAAAACGTATGAAAAAACGAAATGTGGCATTTGCGATCGGTGGTGCGGTCGGAGCGGCGGTTGCGGTCAAGCTGTTGACGCGTGCCGAGACGGTCATTTGGGACGACGTTGCTGAGCGGGTCATCCACTCGGACCACTCGCATTTTGTAAATGTTGACGGCGCCCGCGTACATTATCAGGAATTTGGCCTGCCGACCAAACCGCCGCTCATCCTGATACATGGCTACACGGCGTCGGTCTATGTCTGGAAAACAGTCGCACCGATGCTGGCTGACGCTGGTTTTCGCGTCATCGCGGTCGATCTGCTCGGGTACGGTTACTCGGAAAAACCATCGTGGTTCGATTATTCGATCCAGGCACAGGCACGGATGATCTCAAGATTTATGGGACGGATCGGCGTCGGGAAGGCGACGGTCGTGGGCAGTTCATATGGTGGTGCTGTCGCGCTAAACCTGACGCTCGATTATTCGGAAATGGTCGAAAAGCTCGTGCTCGTCGATGCCGTTTGTAACGACGAACCAAAAGATCATCCGATATTACGGCTCGCTGCTCTGCCCGGAGTTGGCGAGGCTCTCACGCCTTTTCTGATCGATTCTAAAAGGTTTCTCCGCATGCGAATGCATGGCACGCTTGCCAAAGCCAATCACCACATGATCACCGACGAGCGAATCGACAATATTCGCCGTCCGCTGTTAGCCGCCGACGGGCATCACGCGGTGCTCGCAACCTCACGCAACTGGCACGCCAACCGGCTCGAAGCAGATGCAAACCTCATCAACCAGCCGACGCTAATCATCTGGGGCGACTCGGATACGGTCATACCTATCAAGCACGGTTATACACTACACCGAGAGATATTAAATTCCCGCTTTGTCATCCTCAAAGACTGCGGCCACGTCCCGCAAGAGGAAAAAAGCGAGCTATTTACAGACCTCGTCACCGAATTTTGCCGCGACCGCAAAGGCCGCATTGCCGCAAAAGACGGTGAAGATGTCCGGATCGAACCGGCAGCTTAAAGATGGCATCATTGACCACAAAAAGAATTATCGCCGCCGGCGTTGGGCTGTTTTATGCGTTTCTCTACGGCATTTGGACCATGATGCTAACTGGTGGAGGGCATGGAAATTTCATCTGGTTCTTCTTATTCTTTTCGGCCGGACTTCTGGGTTTCTATTATCCAGTTATGGCGTTTCTAGTTTTAGATCTTCGACCTCTTGCCGCAAGAGTAGTATTTGGTTCGTTGATCGTATTTAACTTAACGGTTAGTTTGATCTGGATAATCAAGTGGGTAACTGAAACGGGCGGTGCTCGGCCCAGTGATTTTCAGAAGATGTGGCAAATGGGCCCCGGTTGGGTTATTTTTGCGGCATTTGCACACTTTTTGCCAACAGTTATCTTCGTCTTTTTTCTCGTTAGATCAATTGTGTTTGGGACGTCTTTATCAGATGACGACCAATCGCTCAGCCTCAACCTCAATTAGTGTTATCATCACCAACCAGCAATATTTTACTCTACGGCAAAGGAATTTTTACAACTGTCGCTATTCGCGACGCGCAGCCATTTCTTTGGGATAAGCATTGGCAGCGGCTGTGTAATAACGCCAAAAATGTCGGGATCGATCTTTCCGCCTATTCTAAGGAAGAGACTCTGGATCAACTCGCCAAGTCTATCGAAACCGATCGCATCGTAAATGGCCGTGTCCGTCTCTCTTTTTCTGACGAAAGTCCAAGCCCTATCTGGCCAAGCGATTCTTTGGGCAAAACTGGCCTGTTTATAGTGACTGGCGACATCCGTCCGGTGCCGGATGAGTTTCGATTAACGGTTTCGCCGTACACCGTTAATTCCCGTTCGCCGCTTGCGGGCGTAAAATCGTGCAACTATCTCGACAATTTGTTGGCTTTGGACGAGGCAACGACACGCGGTTTTCACGAAGCTGTCCGCGTCAACGAGCGAGGGTTTATCACCGGCGGTTGTATGTCGAATATTTTCTGGCAAAGAGATGAGGTGCTTTACACACCTTGCCTCACGACAGGATGCTTGCCGGGTACGACGCGGGAATTTGTGTTGGAAAATGTGGAGTGCCGAGAGGTCGAGTCTCCGATAGACGAGTTGAACGAAGTGGACGCGATCTTTCTGACATCCGCAGGTTTGGGTATAACTGAGGTTGCCGAATACGAAGGTAAACCGATCCAAAGGTCAGATCACCCGATCCTTAAACTGCTCTCCACCATCATTTGAAAACACAAAAATACACGAAGAGAGCGAAATCATCTTTCGTCTGCCTTCGTGTCATTTCGTTGTTACCGGGTTGTTACCCTGCGGTTTCGAAAAGTGCGAGGATCTGTTTGCCCTCGATCGAACGCGGGTCGATGGTACGCAGGTGCTTGCGGCCCTGCATTTCCCATATCGCCGTTACCGTTCCTTCTTTTTCAACCGCTTGATATGAAACGTCTTCGGTATTAACCGGCGCTTCTAGGGCCGGTGTTGCTGCCGGAGTTTCCTCGGGAGCCTCGGCGGCCTGTACTGCTTCTTCTGACATTAAAACAAATTTCTCCTATCGATCTATTTCCTATTACAAACTGTTAATAGAAAGAGAATTCTACACACAGCGCCTTATTTTGTCGAGCCTTGCGGTCATTTCGTTCGTTTCAGTTCCAGCTCGTAAAACCAAAGATCGTTGTTTGGCTGGTCGATCTTCATCTCATTTGCCTTGCCGTTTTTGTCTATAACAAAGGTGACAAACCCGCGTGGAAAGTTGTAACCGGCGGACGGACGCCATTTGATCTGAAACGTATCGAGGTGCCAGTGTTCGAGATCGGCGACGTATCCTGGCGTCGGGATCATCCGCATCACCAGCTTGCCGTTTTCTTCGGCAACGGTGATGTCGCCGTACATCTGGCTGGTAAATGTTCCGGCGTAATTTGCGGTGGCAAGCGACGGTTTCGTGTTTGGGATGCGGGCGGCATCGACCTTTTTGATCTCTTCGGCGTCGGCGGCTTTACCGTCAGCGACCTGCTTTACGGCCTCGGCGTTGTAATCGCGTTTTGGAGCATCGACCAGCATATCGCGGATCTTTGACATCATTATCAAAAACGACGGCGATTCGTTGTTTGTCAGGACAACAAAACCTGCATTTTCCTCGGGGATCAGCACCGTATAAGAAAGCATGCCGTCGAGGCCGCCGCTGTGGTTGATGATCTTTCGTCCGTAGTAATCATAAAGAAACCAGCCCATGCCGACCGCATTGAAATGGCGGGTTGGGTTTGCTCTGATCGCACCCTCGGACAGCGGCATCATCATATTTGGCTGCCACATCGCGTTGGACTGTTCGCTCGAAAATATCTTTTTACCCTCAAATGTCCCGCGTCCAAGCTGCAAGCGTATCCAGCGACTAAGGTCCGCGACCGAAGCATTGACGCCGACCGCACCGTAGGCTCCCTCGTAATTTGCACCTTTGATCTGCGGCAAAGCACGCAGCTTGCCGCCGGATTCGTTGTGCGGGTGAGCAACGTTGTCGGGCAAGGCGTTGATGCTCGTTACGGATCGCGTCATGCCGATCTGGTCCATGATCCGTTCTTTTACAAAAATGGGCCAAGGCTTGCCAGACACTTTTTCAACGATCTTGCCCGCCGCGACGAACATCAGGTTTTGATAGCCGTAACGCGTACGAAAGCTCGACACCGGCTTTAGATACTTAACGCGTTTGAGCATATCGTCGGCTGTGTAGGTCGTGTTGAACCAAAGCAGATCGCCGCTAAATGTGTCTAGTCCCACGCGGTGCGTTACCAGATCGCGAACGGTCAGCTCGCTCGTGACCCACGGGTCGTACATTTGAAACTCGGGCAGGTATTTTGAGACTTTGTCGTTCCAGGCGAGCTTTTTCTCATCGACGAGAATCGCTAGGCTCGCGGTTGTAAAGGCCTTAGAGTTAGAAGCGATCTCGAAGATCGTGTTCTCATCCACCCTGCCCGGCTTGCCGAGCTCACGAACGCCGTAGCCTTTCGCAAAAACGGTCTTGTCATCCTTGACGACAGCGATCGCCATACCGGGGCCTTTCCACGTATCCATTACGGTATTGGCATAGGCGTCGATCTCTTTGAGCTTGTCATCGAGCGTCTGGCCGCTTACCAACAGCGGGAAAACCAAGAATAGAAAGAGTATTGCGTGTAGTTTCTTCATAACTTTTAATAGACCCGGATATCAGGGTCGGAGCTAATTTGTAATGGCGGCGTGGCCACCCGGGTCAATTTCTTTCGTAAACGCCGTTCTTTATTTAAGAGCCTCGGAAGGGCATTTTTTGCAATCTTGATCCATCTGAGCTCGCGTATTGGATCGACAAGATGCGTGTCGGGAAGTTTGTGGCCCGACTCCTTGAATACGAGCCCGATGGGTAATTCCATCTCGTCTTGCGCTTTTATCATCCTCGCGACAAGCTGTGAGCCCGGCGTGAGCAGCGGTCCGATGCCGTATCTGACTTGCTGCGTACCGATGATGTAAAGATGCTTATACTCCGGTAAAACGCACCCCGCGTAGAGCGCGGCGAGCTGTTCATTTATCATTGGAACCATTCCGTCCGGTAAAAACGGAAAGCTAAGGTAGAAGCCCGTCGCAGCGACGATCAAGTCGTATTCGTCGCCTGTTCCGTCCTTAAAATGGACAACCTTTCCCTCAAACCGTTCTATGTCTGGTCGCGGTTTGATACGCCCGTGCTTAAGGTAATGAAATATCTCCGTGCTAATGGTCGGATGCTTTTCAAATATCCGGTGATCCGGTTTTGGCAGTCCATAATGCTTATATTTACCAATGACGATCTTTAATATACCGCGCAACAAAAGTCGCTGAAGCCAAACTGGGGTGTGCATCACCGGTGATTCGATAGACGGCTTACCAAGTAACGTTTTCGGCATGAACCAATAACCACGGCGAAGGCTCAAATGGGCTGTTTTAGATACTCGAGCTGCCTCAGAAACTATATCGCAAGCAGAGTTACCGCCGCCGATGACGAGCACGCGTTTACCCTCGACCTGTTTCGGATCCTTAAAATCTTTTGAGTGAATGTATTCGCCCGTAAATGCACCCTTATGCGACGGGAAACGCTTGTCCCAGTGATGCCCGTTGCAGACCAACACTCCTTTGTAGATCCGCCGCTCTCCGCTCGCTAGCTCGACATCCCACAATTCGTCTGTTCTCGGGGTTACTGCCGTTACCTTTGTATTAAATTCGATCTTCGTCCGCAGATCAAAAGTGTCCGCATAGAGCTTGTAATAGTCACCCATCTGCTGCTGACTGGGGAAATCGGGGTAATCGGCGGGCATTGGAAAATCAGTGAATTGGGTTGTCTTGCGCGAAGAGATGATATGGGCTGTGGTATATGTGCCGTGATACCAGTTACCGCCTACCTCATCGTCAGCCTCGATCTGTTCATAGCCAATACAGGCGTCCGCAAGCGCTTTGGCGTGCGATAATCCGCATGGTCCCGCTCCTATAACCAGCATCAATTCACTTCTATCCTGCATATTTAACGTTTAACTGTGAACAGCCGCCATTTACCCTCAACACCCGCGAATGAACGGTGGCCCAATTCCTTAAATTCGATTCCGGAGCCGGCGACCAGGTCTTTTACGGTTCGCGAGACGATAATGTTGCCATCGACGCTTGTTGAGCGAATACAGCGTGCAAGCTCGACTGCAAATCCGCTGTACGTATCACCGACTACATCACATTCGCCGGTGTGCAGCCCGATGCTGAGAGCGACGCCCCTAGACCGGGCGGCTTCGTTAATTGCCGAGGCACATCTGATCGCACGCGCCGGGCCGTCAAAAGCAGCCAGTGTTTCATCGTCACCAACTGATACCTCGCGTCCCTTGAACAGGTTGAGCTGCTTATGGACAAACCTTTTCGAGCTATCGACAAAATCTGCCCATTCTTCGCCGCTGCGTTTACCGATCTCAGTGTCTGTGTCGGTAAAAGACACGCTCATTACCGTCGCCAAAACGCGGTCGTATTCACCTGCAAACCGCACGCCGGTAACAAATTGCTCGATCTCATCGAGCACCTCATCCTGTTTGCCGACAAAGGGCAGATGGTCGATGCCCTCCATCTCGACAAATTTAGAATTGGGTATTTTATTTGCGACAAACCTGCCTTCTTCGACATTGAGACACAGATCGCCGCGACGGTGCATTATCAGTGTCGGTACTCTGACCAGCGGCAAGATGTCGCGAACGTCGATCTCGGAATTCATGATCGTGATTGCAACCGCCGCACCGGGGCTAGCGCCCATTCGCAGATATTCGGCCCACCATTCACGAAACTCCGGGTCGTTTGCCATCGACGGAGCCCGTTCCTCGATCCCGACCGGCTTGCCCCAATCACGTTTTACCACCTCAAAAAATTTGTTTCGCTGCTCTATCGTCGGTGCCCAAGGATAATCGTCATCTTCTTTGATCCGTTTGGCGTAGGTTCCAAACATAACGACACCTTTGGTACGTTCGGGATAGGTCGCGGCAAATAGCGAACACATCGGCCCGCCCTCCGAGACGCCAAACAGTACGGCGCTTTCTGATCCGACCTCGTCCATTACCGCTCGCACATCGTCCATTCGCTGTTCGAGCGTCGGCAGTTCGTTTAGCGGAACACGATCCGAAAGGCCGGTGCCGCGTTTGTCGAACAAGATCAGCCGCGAAAATGAGGCGAGACGATCGAGAAAGGCAGCGAACTGCGGTTCTTTCCAAAAATACTCGAGATGCGAGACCCAGCCCATTACAAACACGATATCTATCGGCCCTGATCCAACGACCTGATACGCGATATTCACATCGCCGTTTTGTACATATTGTGTTTCCGGCTTGTGACGGGCTAGTGCGCGCGGTGGAGCGGTAAATGGCAAACTACTGCTCTTGCCATCGCTGTCGTTTATGTAGATCCGAGCCCGAGTCGCTTCGACAACCTCAGTCGTTGTCCCGGTGTTTTCATCTCTATTCACTGGAGCGACAAATCGGTAACCGTATTTCGGCACCGTTTCGATAAATTTCTGCCCGTCGTTTTCGCCTAAAAGCCGCCGCAGAATCGAGATGTTTTGAGCGAGATTGTTTTCCTCGACAAAGCTACCCTCCCAAATGTCCTCGAGCATCCGCTCTTTGCTGAGGACGCGGCCCGCGTTTTCGATCAGCATCAGCAGCGTGTCAAAAACCTTAGGCGGCATCGTGACAACACTCTCGCCGTCAAAGAGCAGTCGCTCAGTGGCGTCGAGTCTAAACGTGGCAAAACTGAAAAGTTTGTCGCGTGAGTCGATCATTTGCAGTCTTCAGAAATTACTCAGAGATCTTTCAGAAAAACTTCACAAAAAACTAAAGATTCCTTTTGGTTACAAAGATTATAACTGTTTCAGCGTAGAAAATCTTGCGATTTTTCGACGGCTTGAAAGCGTTACGCGAGCTAAATGATGACACCAAAAAAACAGAGGGAAATAGTGATCGAATATGAACGCATACAGCTCATCCGCAAACGGGCAAAGACCGAATTGGCCCCCTGCGCTAAATGCGGACGGGGTTCTGATTTTGTCCCCTTGCTCGATGCCGCCGATCTTTTTGGCACGACGGACACGGATCTGTTCCGTTTTATCAGCGCCAACGATTGCCACTATCACCTGGATGCGACCAGCAGAATTTTTTTATGTGTGACTTCGCTTCTCGAAAGTTTGAAGCACCAAAACCAGACCCGCCGGCTTATGGCGTAAGGAAAATATGACTACAACGACTAAAAGATTTTTTGCAAAGATGACGATCGTCACCCTTTCACTGGCGATCATGACCGGGTTTAGTTCGGCGGCCTTGCCGACAGCACAGGCACAAACCGCAAACGGATATTTTAGCTATATCTTTGACCCGGTTGGTGTTGCCGCCGCTTTGTTTGGGAAAGAAGTTAAATCGGAAAACGCCGCATTGCTTGCCACTGAAACATGGTCCGGACAAGCAGGTGACAATAACTGGTCATCGAACCTAAATTGGGAGGGGATCGGCGGTGCCGGAGCAGATGACGATCTGGTTTTTCCTTTGGAACCGTTGGGGGGATTTCCCAGTCACAACGACTTTGCCAATGGTACACGTTTCCGCTCTATCCTGATACAAGGCGGCGGTTACGCTATCACAGGGAACCGGATCCTTTTGACCGCAGGCTTATCAAGCACTGAGACAACGAATCAAGATCCGAGTTTTGCGCCAAATATTACTCTCGACGCCAATCAAACCTTCAATTCCACGTCCGGCGACCTAGATCTGAACGGAGCCATTAATCTTGGCGGCCACACGCTGAATGTTTCAACAGGCTCACAGAACAATATATTTTTCAACGGTGATTTCAACGGAACGGGCAACCTGAATCTGGCCGGCAACGCAACGATCATTGGTAACGGCTCGACCTTTGGTCCGACCGAGATCGATTCGCACCGCTTGAGTGTAATTTCGCCGGGTGTGCTCGGCAGCGTAAATCTCAACGGCGGCATTCTCCAAGGCACGGGAACGGTCGGTGCGATCACGGCAAACGCAGCCAACGGCGGCGATATCAGACCGGGACTGAATAATGGCAGTCAGGCAGGAAGCACCGGCGTTCTGACCACAACGGGAGCATCGGTTCTCAATGCGGCGACCACGCTGGAAATCCATATGTTCGGGACAACGGCGGGAACGCAGTTTGACCAGCTACGGGTAAGCGGTAACAACATCAATCTTGGCGGAGCCGATCTGGATCTCATAGTCGGATTCACGCCAGCCGTCGGTCAGCAGTTCACCATCGTTTCACAACAAGGAGCGGGAGACCTAACGGGCCAGTTTGCACAGGGCTCGATAATAAATGCAAGCGGGCAGATCTTTACGATCTCGTACACGGTCAACGGAGTCGTGCTGACGTATCAGGGAAACACGCTGACTTGGGACGGCAGCTCAAGCTCAAGCTGGAGCACAGCCGCCAACTGGGATGTGAATACTGCGCCTTCGAATGGAAGTGCGGGAAGCGATCTCGTCTTTCCGGCAGGAGCGCAGAATCTAAACAACAGTAACAATGTCGGCGGCCTCCAGCTGGGATCGATCCAGTTCACAGGTGCCGGCTATCAGATCTTTGGTAATCAAATTACTCTGGCTGACGGAATCAGTGACACGTCAAACGGTGATAATACCTTTGACCCCGATCTCATATTTTCGGCTAACCAGACATTTTCGAAGCCGGGCACCGGCAGCTTTACAATGTTTGGTGACCTAAATATGGGGCTTTTTGGATTGACGGTTGATACCACGTCAACTATGTCGATCCCAAGCAATATACTTGGCACCAACAGCAGCGCAGCACATATTGCTGTCACCAAAAACGGCACGGGCACGCTTGGCTTAACCGGCTCGGGGAACAATTACCAAGGGCAAACGCGCGTCAATGCAGGCACGCTGATCGTAGGGAGCAACGCTGCCTTGGGTGCAACACAAAACACAGATTTTGACAGGACGGTGGTCGCAGCGGGGTCAACATTAAGGATCGCGACAACGAATTATCAGAGCAATGAAAAGTTTGAACTCAGCGGAGCGGGCGTGTCCGGCCAGGGAGCGATCTTTACTACATCGTGCGTAACATGCATTTTACATGGTGATATTGAGATGCTATCCGCTACAACGATCAACATAGGGACTAACAACTCCCTTTCACTCAACGGCAACATCTTTAGCGGCTCAACTTTAACAAAGACGGGTGCGGGCACGCTGGTGTTTAATGCGGGTGCGATCAACTTCGCAGGAACTACGGCGGTAAACGGCGGTACGATCATTGTGAATGGCTTTCAGCAGAATAGTCCGGTTTCCCTTAATAGCGGAACGGTCGGGGGCAGCGGAACCATCGGAGCTTTGTCAGGCACCGGAACGGTCGCTCCGGGCACAAGTGCCGGGATACTGACCGTAAACGGCGCTGCAAATCTTACCTCGACAATTCTCAATATCGAGCTTGGTGGCTCAACCCCGGGAACGCAATACGACAGGCTCAACGTAACGGGAGCTGCAAATCTCGGAGCGGGTACAAGCAGTCTGAGCGGATCGACCCTAAATGGGTTTGCTCCGACCGTTGGTCAGCAGTTCACGATCATTCAAGCGACAGGCGGCGTGACCGGGACATTTGCCCAGGGCAACACCATTACTTTCGGCGGGACAACATTTAACATCACATATAACGCAACCAGCGTAGTCTTGACAGTAGTATCAGCTGCTCCGGGCGTCACTGTGTCTGGCCGAGTCTTGATGTCACAGAATGGCCGTGGTGTACGAGGTGCCGTAGTAACGCTGACGGATCCGAATGGCTTAACACGAAATGTACACACAGGCAATAACGGCGTCTATAGATTCGAAGACGTGCCGACTGGTGTGACCTATTTGGTAGACGTTCAATCGAGACGATTTAATTTTGAGCAACGCATCTTGCAGGTATTTAATATCGATGTTGATTTTGATCTCGTCGCATCGCCTTAACCACCTGATCATCAAATTGTCACAACTCAGAGCGGTCTTCGGGCCGCTCTTTTTCCTTTCCAAAAGCCGCAAATTCCGATATTCTTTTGGGCACATGTCACCAATTGCGATCACGCTCATACTGCTGCTCGTTGCGATCGTTCTATTTGCGACCGAAAAGCTACCTGTCGATGTCATTGGCATAATTCTTGTAATAGCGCTGATATTGACGCGTGTTTTGACGGTCGGCGAAGCAGTTGCCGGGTTTGGCAACGATGTGATAATCACGATCGGCGGGCTCTTCATCCTCGTCGGCGGACTGACAAAAACCGGGATGGTCGATGTCATCGGGCGGCGGATCGGGCGGTTATCCGGTGATAATGAGTTTGTATTGACTGCACTGATAATGGTGACGGCGGCTGTTTCAGCTTCTGTTTTGAAAAATACGACAACTGCTGCGATGTTTTTGCCGGTCGTGATAGGCCTCGCCGCCAGATCAAAGGTCGCACCGTCAAAATTGCTGATGCCGCTTGCCTTTGGGGCGATACTTGGTGGCAGCTGTACGCTGATCGGCACATCGACCAATTTGGCGGTGAGCGGAGCTATAACTCGTTATGGCCAAGAGCCTTTTTCGATGTTTGAGCTGGCTCCCGTTGGCGTCATTACTTTTGCCGTCGGTTTGCTCTATATGCTCTTCATAGGTCGTAAGATGCTGCCTAGCCGCGGCGGCGAGGCTTCGCTGACCGAGCAGTATCAGATCCGCGACTACATCTCAGAGCTGCTCGTGTTGCCCGATTCAGAACTCGTCGGAAAAACTCTCGAAGAGGCAAACATCAACACGCTTTTAGAACTGAACGTGCTTGGCATTATCCGCGATGGCGAGCGAATAGTTGCCCCGGGTTCGGATGAGCGTATCCGCCGCCGCGATTCGCTCATCGTCGAGGGCAAAATAAGCGATATATTACGTGTAAAAGAAGAGATCGGGCTCGAGATCAAGGCTGATTTTATGCTCAATGATGTCGTGCTTGAGGATGATGAAATAGAGCTTTTTGAGCTGATGGTGATGCGTGATTCGAGGTTTGTCGGCCACACGCTCAAGACGATGAAATTTCGCCAGAGCTACGACCTGACTGTGCTGGCGGTCAATCGCCACGGCCAGACATTTATCGAAAAACTGAGCGATCTGGAGCTTATCTTTGGCGATGTGTTGCTGGTACAGGGCAAACGCACGCTGATCGACCCGCTGGTTATCGACCGCGAGCTGATGCTGCTCGAAGATGTTTCGGCCAGCAGTATGCGTGTTGAAAAACGAAAGTGGGCGGTTGGGGCGTTCGCACTTTTCCTGACGCTATCTCTAACAAAGGTCGTTGTGGGTTATGAGATACCTCTTGCGGTGTGTGTGCTTTTGGGCGTGATGGTGCTGCTTGCGACAAAGACGGTTCGCTATTCGGAGATGTATGATCTCATCGATTTCCGTCTACTGGTGCTGATCGCGTGCATGATGAGCTTTGGCGTCGCGATGGAAAATACAGGAGCCGACGTCTATCTCGCCGGGCTGATCGAATATTATTTTGCGCAATACGGAGCCACCGCAGTCCTAGCCGGATTCTTTTTGTTTACCGTTTTGCTGACCCAGCCGATGTCTAATCAGGCGGCGGCTCTTGTTGTCCTGCCGGTCGCTATCAAGACGGCGGTCGCTCTGGGGCTCAATCCGCGCACGTTTATCATAGGCGTTACCTACGCTGCGTCTTTCTCATTTATCACGCCGCTTGAGCCGGCCTGTGTGCTGGTCTATACGCCGGGCCGTTATCGATTTATGGATTTTGTAAAGATCGGGACGATCTTGACGATCATCGTATTCGTTGTCTCGATCACACTTGTGCCGGTATTTTGGCCGCTTTAATGCCTGATCGTTTTTGTGATCTCGCTAAGCGACAGGCCGCGTTTGATGATCACTATCATGCCAACGGCCGTCCAAAAGAATATGCGGCCTCGTCGTATGATAGCCAATGTCACCCCGACACCCGCGGCAAGGGAAACGGTTTCACCGATAAATTGTGCACCGGCTTCGTCAACGCCGATCGTGAAAGGTATCAGCTTGAATATAACAGTGATAAAACGGCTGATCGATTCGAGTAGAAAGGCTGTTAACAGGCCGGGGCTGACACCGGTCAGTCGGTAAAGGATAAACGCAACCTCGACGATCCCGAACAGGTGGTAGGTCATCTGGAGCAAACAGAGCGGCACAAAGCGACGCGGGAAATGTCGATAAAATCCATAGATCAGGTCCTCGAATCGCCGCACATCGACACGCCATTTACCCAAAAAATCGTGCAGGATGCCTTGTTTATATGCCCAATTGCAGATCCAGCTCGCAAAATGCCATTGGCGCATCACCATCATTACACCTAACACGAGAAACACTGAGAGTGCACCGATAACGATATTTAGTGTAAGGGCGACATTTTCATCTAGCGCAAATCCGAGCAGCAAAACGACGGCTCCGGCGATCAAAAATAGTCCTGTTGTAAGACTGTAAAAAAGATTTTCGGTCGCGACAGACGACAGCCCCGCGACCAGCGGGATGCGGTTGCGAACGGCGATGGCCTTTGCCGTGCCGCTGGCAAAAAAGCCGAGGGGTATGGTGCTGCTCATCGCCTCACCGATCATCATCGCGGGAACCGTGTCTTTGAGAGTCAGCGTATATGGCGGGTGCACGGTCAGCGTCCAGGCGTATGCGCGAGTCAGGAGTCTCACAAAAAAAAGCACGACGATCACAGCAAACCCGTCAAAACCAAACCGCTTTATTCCGTCCCATATTTCGCGAAAACCTATCGAATAGATAAGATACGCAAACAGGCCGACGCCAAATATAGTCAGCACCACGCCCAGCAAATGCAGGCGTTTGATGCGTTTTGATGTTGGCTTTTGTGTCTCGCTAGTCTCGTCCAATGCTTTGCCTTTGTGCCCTGCGGTGTCTAAAATGGTAGTTTAGCAAAACTTGGTTCACAGGATATTTTTAGGAAACATTATTATGACTACAGCCGCAGGTGCAGCACTATCAAACGCAGGTTTGACCGTTTTATCAGAAGAAGAAGAGTTGTTTCGCGCGTCCGTCCGCGAATTTGCCGAGGGCGAGGTTCGCCCAAAGGTCGAGCAGATGGAGCACGCCTCAAAACTCGACGCCGACCTGATCAAACAGTGCTTTGACCTAGGCCTGATGGCGATCGAAT
This sequence comes from Pyrinomonadaceae bacterium, assembly GCA_040081695.1. Taxonomy (GTDB): domain Bacteria; phylum Acidobacteriota; class Blastocatellia; order Pyrinomonadales; family Pyrinomonadaceae; genus OLB17. The sequence continues at coordinate 18,193 of JBEBGA010000001.1, read as the reverse complement.
CACCCGAGGAATACGGCGGTGCGGGCTCGACGATCTTTAACGCGATCCTCGCTATCGAGGAACTCGCCCGCGTCGATGCCAGTGTGTCGGTTTTTGTCGATGTGCACAATACGCTCGTTACAAATGCTTTCATGCGTTGGGCAAACGACGACCAGAAAAAGAAATATCTGACACAAATGGCAAGCGGCAAGGTCGGTGCTTATGCATTGAGCGAAGCTGCGTCGGGTTCTGACGCATTCGCTTTAAAAACCCGTGCGGTCGATGCAGGTGACCATTACGTCCTCAACGGCCAAAAGCTCTGGATCACCAACGGCAACGAAGCCGAGATCTTTTTGCTGTTTGCAACGATCGACCCTGAGGCAGGTTATAAGGGCATCACAGCATTTATCGTAGAGAAAGGATTCGAAGGTTTTTCGGTCGGCAAGAAAGAAGACAAGCTCGGTATCCGCGCCTCATCTACGACCGAACTCATCCTCGATAACTGTAAAGTGCCGAAGGAGAATGTCCTTGGCGAGGTCGGCAAAGGCTATAAAGTCTCGATCGAAACGCTCAACGAGGGCCGTATCGGCATTGCCGCTCAGATGCTTGGCATTGCTCAGGGAGCCTATGAAGCCGCTCTTAAGTACACGGCAGAACGCGAGCAATTCGGAGCATCTATCAATAGTTTTCAGGGCGTGCAGTTTCAGCTTGCCGAAATGGCAGTCGAGATCGAGGCGACGCGTCTGCTTGTGTACAACGCCGCCCGTCTCAAGGACGCCGGTCGTCCGTTCCTAAAAGAAGCCGCAATGGCAAAGCTATATTCGTCACGGTGTGCCGAGGCCGTCTCGTCAAAAGCCATCGAACTTTACGGCGGTTATGGCTATGTAAAAGATTATCCGGTCGAAAAATACTGGCGCGACTCGAAGATCGGGTCGATCTACGAGGGCACGTCTAACATGCAGCTCCAGACCATCGCCAAGCTGATCATGAGCGGAAAGTAATGTCTGAGATATCGATACGTCAGGCAACACCTGACGACGCCAAACTGCTGACCGATCTGTCATACACGACATTTTGGGATGCGTTTGCTCATCATCCCAAAAATGCGCCGGACGACCTCGCTCACTACATGCGGCAGGCTTTTACCATAGAGCAGATCGCCGTTGAGCTGGGCGATGACAAAACGATATTTTTGATCGCGGAGCTTGATGACAAACCAGCCGGATACGCGAAATTGATCGTTGAAAGTATTGAGGAAGGCATCACCGCAGAAAATCCCATCGAGCTTTCACGGCTCTATTCCCATCAGGAATATCTCGGCAAAGGCGTGGGGCAAAATCTGATGGACGCATGCTTTGACCTCGCAAAGTCGCACGATCACGATGTAATGTGGCTTGGCGTCTGGGAATACAACCCAAGGGCACAGCGATTTTACGAAAAGAACGGCTTTCGCGAAGTTGGAAAGCATACCTTTCAACTCGGGTCAGACCCACAAACTGACCTTTTGATGCAACGCCCTCTTTAACCGCTGTGATCACCCGTGCGTTACTTATTTGGCTCTTATTAATGCTGGTCGAGACGCTTCACGGCATTTTGCGAGGCCTTTTTCTCGTGCCGCTGACGGGCCAGATCCGCGCAAATCAGATCGGCGTTGCTGTCGGCTCGTTCCTAATTTTGCTGATCGCGTTTTTCACGATCAAATGGATCGGAGCTATCCGAACTAGTGAATTGCTGACGGTAGGTACCATTTGGACCTTATTAACGTTAACTTTTGAGGTCGGGCTCGGATACGCATTTGGCGGGTGGGATAGGGTTTTTATGGACTATGACCCTAGCCAAGGCGGCCTTATGCCGCTCGGTCTGCTAATAATGTTCTTCTCGCCATTTATCGCTAGCCGGATCAGAAGTTAACTTGCGATGATTCTCAATAATGAGTTATTGTTGCATCTGTGAGATACATCAAAACCCTCCAAATCCCTACAACAAATTCTCTGCCGAATTCGTCGGTGAGCCGCCGCCGACAAAGCTCGAGATCTTTGAGGAAACCGCGACGAAGAAAATGATCACCAAAGCGTTCGCGTCAGATTGGGAAGGCGGTTGGCGGTACACGGTCAACTGCTATCGCGGCTGCGTTCACGGCTGTACATATTGTTTTGCCCGCCAGTATCACGAGTATCTGGGATACGGAGCTGGCACAGATTTTGAGACCAAGATAATCGTAAAGCCAAATGCCCCGCAGATCTTGCGTCAGGAGCTAAAGAAAACGCGTGACAAGATGCCGCACATAGATTTTTCGTTTGCGACCGATCCGTATCTACCGCTTGAGGCAAGCTACGAATTGACCCGCAAATGCCTCGAGGTTTGTGCTGAGTTTCGCGTGCCCGTTGGTGTAATTACAAAAGCGCCACTTGTAACGCGGGATATTGATATTTTGAAGAAATTAAAGTGTAGCGTCTTCTTCTCGCTGCCGTTTCTTACCAAAGAAAAGTCCAACCCTTTTGAACCATACACACCTGTTCCTGATGCACGTTTTAGGGCTATGCGAGAGATCGCCGACGCGGGCATTCCGGTCGGGATAGGGATCGCACCGGTGATACCCGGTTACAACGAATCGGACATTCCGGGGCTGCTCGAACGTGCAAAAGAATCCGGAGCCACGCGGGCCTTTATGTCGATGCTGCATCTCGATACCGATTCGATCGAAGAGTATTTTGTGCAAAAGATGCACGAGCGTCTCTCGCCAACCGCCGCCGCAAAGGTCATAAACACAATGAAACGCGAACGCGGCGGCACGCTCCGTCACGCCACTTACAAAGACCGCAGCACCGGCAAGACCGAGCAATGGGAAGTAACAAAAAGGCTATTCGATTTTCACGCAAAACGGCTTGGCTTTAACGCAGAGCGAATGCGTGAGCAGCCAAAAGACAAACTGGTCGAGGTGACGCCGCCAATCCAGCAGCGTCTTTTCTGAACAGTAGTTATCTTGTCTATCCTGCCTTTGCTGTTAAAATTTCTTTATGCAAAATCGCATCGAAGTTTTCGAACAAATGCTCGCCGACGATCCTGAGAACACAATGGTGATGTTCGGGCTCGCCAAGGAATATGAAAAATTAGGCGATCACTCCAAAGTGATCGCAATGCTCGAAACCTATATCTCCAAATACAACGACGAAGGCAATGCTTACGGCGTGCTTGCCAATGCTTACCTACAGAACGGCGACCGCGAAAAGGCGATAGAAACGTACCGCAAAGGCATCGAAGCATCGATGGCACATGGGCATCCGTCGATGGCTAGTGAATACAGGATGACGTTAGATCTCGACCTTTCCGATCAATAATCCCACCAGATACCGTAGATCTTGCCGCCTCTGACCAGGTCGTTCCACCAGTGGTTTAGCCTGATGTAAGTGCTGTTTTTTGGAAAGAAAAATGCGAAGAATAGATAGGTCGCGAACAGTGCGAACAGGATCGGAACGGTCACCAATAGCAGCGGGAGCAGAAACCAATCAACCGTTGCATATTCCAGAGCAAACCGAAACAACCCCACGAGAAAAGCGCTGATCGCGGTCATAAAGATAAAGCGTGTAGCGACGAGCAAAAATTCCCGTTCTCTGAAGAATCGACGAAGATCAGAAAAATGGAACGGTGTGAAAAGCAGGGTGACCAGAAAGGTTACTAGCGGACTCTGGTAGATGGACGTGACAGCCAGCATCAAGATAATGCTGAGTACAATACTGCCGATCGATGCGGCAAGTATCACAAAGAAGAAATCTCTTACGATCCGTATGATGCCGTCCATCTAATTTACAGAGCTGACACACGCAATCACGGAGGCTCTTTTTATCCGAACCGGTTTATCCGGCTTTTCGTCCGTCACGGCAGCTTTATTTAACGAATCCACTACATCCATCCCGCGCGTCACACGTCCAAATGCTGCAAACTTCCCATCGAGGTGCGGAGCGTCAGATACAAGAATAAAAAAGTGTGAGGTCGCCTGATTGGGTTCGTCGGTGCGAGCCATTGAGAGGATGCCGCGTTCGTGGAGGATCTTGTTGGGCTCGTCCGGTATCGTACGTCGCGCACGAGCCCCGAGCCCCGCTGGAACACCGTCTGAGCGAGTCCAAACATTGCCGCCCTGTACAACAAACCCGGGCACGACACGGCTAAAAAGCGTTGTGTCAAAAGCTCCGATAGCTGCAAGATTGAGGAAATTGCGAACAGATTCGGGGGCGCTTTCGGGATAGAGCTCGATCTCGATAATGCCTGACTCAGTGTCGAGCGTGACGCATTTTGACGCCATTGTTTTCACATCGGCACGGTCAAACGGCTCCGTCACCATAGTAGGCGTTGGCGTAGGCCGTGCATTCGCTTTTTGCGTGCTCTCTTGGCCGACAGCCAGTGAAACCGAAAACATCGCGAGCAAAATTAACGTAAAAATTATTCGTCCAAACATCTAAACCATTTTCGGCAAAACGGAACAGAGTGTAAAGTAGAAAAAACGCTACGTGGAGCCATATCAGGATATGAAACAAATTTACATATTGATCGCAATTTTAGCTTTTGCCGCATCTGCTTTTGCACAACGTGAACTCGGCGTCAGGCCGACCGAGACGGGCGGGCCGCTGATGTTTGAACAAGCGGCCTATGATGTGAGTTTTTATGAGATCGACGTTAAGGTCGATCCGAAAGAGCGTTCGATAGCCGGTGAAACATTGATGAACGCCAAGATCGTTATACCAACCAATGTTGTCGTATTGGATCTAGACACAACATTCACGGTCTCTAAGATCGAAAACTGGCTCGATGCCGTAAAGTGGGAACGGCGTGGTAGCAAGCTGTGGATCTGGTTCCCACAAACATTACAGCCGGGCGAGTTGATCGCGATTCGCACAAAGTACAGCGGCAAACCTCGCGTTGCTCCGCGTGCACCATGGGTCGGCGGGTTTATGTGGGAAAAAACACCGAGTGGCGCCGATTGGATCTCGGTCGCTCTGCAGAATGACGGTGCCGATCTCTATTTTCCTGTCAAAGATCATCCGTCAGACAAGGTCGAAACGGCGACAATGTTGATCACGGTTCCCGACCCGCTGGTCGTTGCGGCTCCGGGCGTGCTTGATGAGGTGATCAAGAACAAAGACAAAACCTCAACATACAAATGGTCGGTAAAGAATCCTATCCCAAACTATTCGCTCGTATTCAACGCAGCACCCTACCGTGTGATCAAAGACAGCGTCAAAAGCATCACGGGCGAAATGATACCGATCGAGTTTTACATATTGCCCGAAAGCTATGAAAAGGGGCCAAGCCTGATCGCCGAGACCAAGAAATACAACGCATTTCTCGAAAAATATTTGGGGCCGTATCCGTGGCGTTCGCAAAAGCTGGGCATTGCCGAAACGCCACATTTGGGTATGGAACATTCAACAATGATCGCCTACGGGAACAAGTATAAATACAACGAAGACGGCACCGATTGGCTGATGTTGCATGAATACGGCCACGAATGGTGGGCAAATCTCGTAACCGCGAGCGACTGGCGAGATTTTTGGATCCACGAGGGTTTCCAAACCTTTATGGATACCCTTTACACACAAGACATAAAAGGAAAGGCAGCATACATGGCGGCGATGAAAGCCCGTGCTCGCGGGTTCAAAAACAAACAACCCGTCGCACCGCGTGAGCCAAAGATCGCCTATCAGGTGTACATGTCCGAACCGGACTATCTCAGTTCGGACGGCGATATTTATGGCAAAGGTGCCTATTTTCTGCACACGCTTAGGTACTACATCGGCGACGAAGCGTTTTTCAAAGCCCTCAGGCATATGGCCTATCCTGATAAAGAAATGGAATCTTTTACGGACGGCCGCCAGACACGTCTCGTGAATACCGACGATTTCCTTGCCATCGCCGAAGCCGATTCTGGTATGGAGCTCGACTGGCTGTTTGAGATGTACCTGCGCCAACCGAAACTGCCGAAACTCGTCTCAACGGTTGCGGGCAATACACTTACCCTTAGCTGGGAAACGCCAAATAATATGCCGTTCCCAATGCCGATCGATGTTGTTATAGACGGCAAAACGCAACGTGTCGAGATGAAAGACGGCAAAGGTTCGGTGACCTTCACCGGAACCCCGCCTATGGTTGATCCTGACGGATGGGTTTTGAAAGCGCAATAAAGCGCCGCCGTCTGCAAATTGCCCGTGTTCCCGCGATTTGGTATCTTAAAAAGTTGCCGCATTAGTAATATTTGCAGTAATAGGAACTAGATAAATGGCGACCGGAACAAAAAAGAACGGTAAAGCAACCGCAGCTGAAAAATACCAGGGGCTCGACACCGAGACCCTGCTTGGCCTGTACCGCACGATGTATATCTCGCGGCGGGTCGATGACAAAGAGATACAGCTCAAGGGCCAGAACAAGATATTTTTTCAGATCTCTGGTGCCGGGCACGAAGCGATGCTTGCCGCTGCCGCGCTTGCGATGAAACCCGCGTACGACTGGTTTTTCCCATATTATCGCGACCGCGCGCTGATGCTCGGCCTCGGAATGACGGCTCAGGAAATGCTCTGGTCGGCGGTCGGGGCTGAGGTTGATCCAAATTCGCACGGGCGTCAGATGCCTTCGCACTGGGGGCATAAGGATCTGAATGTTCCTTCGCAATCGTCGTGTACCGGAACGCAAGCTCTCCACGCGGTGGGTGCGGCTGAGGCGAGCTATCGTGCCTCAATAATTAAAGGCTTGCAGGACAAGATCACCGGTTTTAAGGGCGACGAGGTCGTGTATATGTCGGTCGGCGACGGCACGACGAGCGAGGGCGAGTGGTGGGAATCGCTCAATACCGCCAGCAATCTAAAGCTGCCCGTGATCTTTGTCGTTGAGGATAACGGTTACGCCATCTCTACACCCGTCGAGGTGGGCACTGCCGGCGGCGACGTGTCAAAACTGGTCGTCGGTTTTCCAGATCTTTATATTCAAAACGTTGACGGCACCGATGTGCTGGCGTCGTATGAGGCGTTCAAAAACGCGGTCGAATATTGCCGTGCAAGAAAAGGCCCGGCGTTTATTCGCGGCAAGGTAGTTCGTCCGTATTCGCACTCGCTGTCGGACGACGAAAAGCTCTATCGGCCTGTCGAGGAACTTGAGGCTGATGCAGCGATCGATCCGATCAAGAAATACGCCGAGTTTTTGATGACGGAGGGAATTGCTTCGTCAGAAGCGCTCGAGGCTTTGCGCAAAGAGGTTGATGATGAGGTCAACAAAGCCGCCGACATCGCCATCGAGACGCCGCAGCCTGCACCCGAAACGGCACACCGTAACGTGTTTTCACCCGACATCGATCCGACCGACCGCCAGCTTTTTGACACCGAGGACGGTGCCGAGCTTAGCGGAAACGCCGGGACGATGGTCGATCTCATCAACCGCTGTATGCATGAGGAGATGGAGCGTGACGAGCGGATCGTCGTCTTTGGCGAGGATGTCGCCGATTGTTCACGCGAAGAGTACCTCGAAACGGTCAAGGGCAAGGGCGGCGTGTTCAAGGTCACGGCAAATCTGCAGCGTAAATTTGGCGGAGCACGCGTTTTCAATACGCCGCTCGCTGAGGCAAACATCATCGGCCGTGCGGTCGGCATGGCGATCCGCAATTTGAAACCGGTTGTCGAGATACAGTTTTTTGACTACATTTTCCCGGCGATGCAGCAGATCCGTAACGAAGTTGCTGTCACGCGTTGGCGCTCTGACGGCGATACAAAATGCCCGATGGTGATGCGTGTCCCGGTCGGCGGCTATCTCAAAGGCGGTGCCGTTTACCACTCGCAATCCGGCACGACGCTATTTTCGCACACGCCGGGGCTGATGATCGTCTATCCGTCTAATGCACTGGATGCAAACGGTTTATTGCGTACAGCCATCCGCTGCGACGACCCGGTCTTGTTTCTTGAGCATAAGCATCTCTACCGCCAGGTCTATAACAAATCGCAGTATCCGTCGAGCGATTTTCTGATCCCGTTTGGTAAAGCAAAAACGGTCCGTTCGGGCACCGACATCACGATCGTGACCTACGGAGCACTTGTCGAACGCTCAAATCAGGCCGCCAAACGGCTCGAGCAGCAGGGCATCTCGGTTGAGATCATTGATCTGCGAACGCTCGTCCCGTACGATTGGGAAGCGATCGCCGAGTCGGTCAAGAAAACCTCACGCGTTATCGTCGCTCACGAGGACCCGCTCTCATACGGCTACGGAGCCGAGATCGCCGCACGTATTGGCAACGACCTGTTCGAATACCTCGACGCCCCCGTCCGCCGCGTCGGAGCGACCGACACCTTTGTCGCATACGCTCCGCAGGTCGAAGATTATATCCTGCCGCAGAGCGAGGATGTAGAGAAGGCGGTGACGGACTTGATGTTGTACTAAAACTAAGCTGACATGTAGTCGGTGTGAATTTTCCTGTTTACGGAGGAAACATAATGCTGAAGCTCGTTATTGGAATCATATCGGTGCTCGGGGTGAGTGTATTTGCCATGCCTGCTTCGGCGCAGTCCGAAACGCGGCATACTTTCTTGATGATGGGCAAGCCTGCCGGTGTGCAGGTTTCACGAGTTACCCCCGAAGGCGTACGCGAATATGATTACGAATATAACGACCGCGGACGAGGGCCAAAAACCAAAACGCGCATCAGCATTGGCCCTGATGGCATTCCTACCGAGATCGAAACTGTCGGACTAAATTATCTCAAGGCGCCGGTGAGCGAGAAATTTTCGTTTCTCGGCGGCACGGCGAAATGGAAAAATAGCGCCGAGCAAGGTGAGAAGCAGCTCGGCAATAAGGCCTTTTACATCTCAATGGATGGCGCACCCGAAGAGTTAGCCTTGCTTGCCCGGGCGCTTCTCAAATCGCCGACAAAACGCCTACCGCTTTTGCCTACGGGGGAAGCTTCGATCGAACGCGCCGATGAGTTGACACTCAAGGATGGCGATAAAACGCAGCGCGTTACGCTCTATGAGATCGCTGGGCTTGGTTTCACGCCCGCGACGATCTGGCTCGATTCCGAAGGCGGTTTTTTCGCAAATGTGAGCAGCTGGTCCTCGATCGTCCGTGAGGGTTGGGAGTCGAGCGTTCCAACCTTACTTAATACCCAAGTGAAGCTGGAAGCCGAGCGTTACGGAAAGCTTGTCCGCTCTTTGACGCGTAAAAGCTCTAAGCCGATCGTTTTCACGGGCGCTAATTTGTTTGATTCGGAAACCGCGAAAATAATTCCAAACTCAACAGTCGTGGTCGAGGGCAATCGCATCAAGGCGGTTGGCAAAGACGGCAGGGTAGCTATACCGAAGAACGCTGAGATCATCGACGCGAAAGGCAAAACTCTGATGCCTGGGCTGTGGGATATGCATGTTCATATCTCCCCGGGCGAAGGGCTAATGCATATTGCGGCGGGCGTAACGACGATCAGAGATCTGGCGAACGACACCGAACAACTTGTTGCTCTTAAAGGTAAGATCGAGAGAGGCGAGGAGATAGGACCGCGAATTTTGATGACTGGTTTTATGGATGGACGCGGACCCTATACCGGCCCCACCAAAGTTTTGGTTGATACGGAGGATGAGGCGCGAGCCGCGATCGAAACTTACGCCAGTCTCGGTTACACGGGTATTAAGATCTACAGTTCGATCAAACCCGAACTCGTTCCGAAGATCATAGAGCTTGCCCACGCCAAAGGCTTGCGCGTTAGCGGTCACGTTCCCGCTTTCATGTCCGCCGAACAATTTGTAGGTTTTGGCGCCGACGAACTGCAGCACGTCAATTTTCTCTTCCTCAACTTCTTGTTCGACGACGTCAAGGATACGAGAACTCCGGCTCGATTTACGGCCGTCGCGGACCGCGCGGCTAGCATTGATCTAAATTCGGACCGGGTCCGCGCTTTCATCAAACTTTTAAGAGAAAAGAAGATCGTTGTTGATCCGACCGTAAACATTTTTGAGGAAATGTTCACCAACCGTCCGGGCACGATCGGGACCGGTTTTGCAGCGATCGCCGACCGCGTGCCGCCTCAGGTTCGGCGCGGCTTTCTGGCGGGCGGTTTGCCTGTCACGGAAAGCACCGACGAGCGATATCGGGCGTCTTCAAAAGCCATGCTTCGGATGATCAAGATGCTTTATGATGCCGGCGTTCCACTTGTTGCAGGGACCGACTCGATCGCCGGTTTCGCCTTGCACCGCGAGCTCGAACTGTATGTCGAGGCAGGCATTCCGCCAAACGAAGTTTTGAAACTGGCGACCATCGGTGCGGCTCGAATAATGAAACGCGACGTTGAACTCGGTTCGATCGCTCCGGGCAAACTTGCCGATCTGATCCTGGTTGATGGCAATCCCGCGGCCCAGATCAGCGATATTCGCCGTGTTTCGCTTGTCGTCAAAGATGGAAACATTTTCGAACCCGTTTCGCTATACAAAAATATCGGTGTTCGCCCTTGAAACGAATCCAAATTCCAGGGCTAGTGAGGTGCGATCGGGAGCTAGACGGCGGAGAGCCTGTAGATGCCTGTCGCCAGTCTCTCAGCAAAACCCTCATCCACAAGTTCGTGATTTGCCTTGCCTGATTCCCATCTGTAAAAGCCAAATTTGCCTGACAGATCGCCGAGCAGCGTCATGCCGCAGGCTTGTAGATAGGTGCGGGCGAGTTCGCGGACGGCGTCTTCGCGTTTCATCTTTACCTGCATCTGTTCAGGAAAACGGGCCTCGGCGAGTGTCCAGATGTAGGTAAATTTTGGCACATAGAGAGCCTCTTGCGGGATGACTTTCATCCGGCGTTGGAGTTCGTCGATGGCGTTTGTGAGGTCTTTCTTGTCTGCAAAACCACACTCTTCGCGTAGATCGGCGGTCGCCATTTCCCATTCTTTGCGGAGCACTCTCAGCACGATCTGGGCATTTTTTGACAGGATGCCGCTCTCGCCTTTTTTTGAGCAGCCCCAAATAGCGTTAAAAACCGGGATCATTCGCGGGGCTAGGAACCAGGATTTCCCCTTGATCAGCTTGGCGTAATAAACATTGCCGCGGGCCATGATCTCGTCTTTTAGCACCCACGCGCGGCTGGCCTCGTGGTCTTTTTGCACGTTTCGCGGCATATGCGCGTCGCGGCGGCCGCAGACGGCGATGTAGATCGAGGGCAGATCCGTGCGGGCGTCGATCAAACCTAGCGAAAACCCAAGATCCTCGATCATCGCTTCGGCTTCTTCGGCGCTGTCGATCTTTAGGTTGTCTTCGCGCCGCCATTTGCGGTCGCGATATAGTTCTATATCCTCGGGCAATATTTTCATTAGCCGCAGATTAACCCAGATAGACGCAGATAAAAAGCGGCAAGAATAAAAAATGAGCGGCCGTTATGACCGCTCAATATGAGTCTCTAAGAGTTGAACAATATCTAGGTACGAGGTGCAGCCGCTTGGATCGATAAGGTCGAGCCTTTATTGATCTGTACGTCCTTACGGTCCTGTATCGCGACCGAACCGGCACCGGCTCCGGCACCGATGATGGCACCGATCGCAGCACCTTTACCGCCGCCTAAGATCGCACCGAGTATCGCACCGGCACCGGCTCCGATACCGCCGCGTTTGGCTGTGGTGGTCGTCTGGCTGCCGCCTTTGATCGTACCCTCATTATCGACATTGATGATCTTACCCGTCGCATCCGTCACGCCGCGAAGCGTTCCGGCAAAATCGTACGATTGGCCGTTATTCAGAGTTATCTTTTCAAAATTTAGAGTGATCGACGAAGCTCCTGTCACCTTGCCCGAGCGGTTGATGCCCGAAACATAACCCTCGATGACGGCACCGCGATATTGGTCGGGTGACTGCACCTTCATGCGAAACCGATCGTTGTTTTGCGACACTTTTGTGTTGATCTCGTTATCGAGAACACCGGTTATCATCGTCCCGTCAGCTACCGTGTAGTTGCCGGGTTTTACATAGACCGCAGATGGACGGTCATTGTTATTGCCGCCGGTTGTGTTGCCATTCGAACTGTTGTTCGAACCGCCGTTGGAAACGGTGCCGTTCTGATCGTTATCAGAATATCCGCCGTTCGGATCGTAAGTCGTCGAACCACTATTACCGGTATTGTTGCCGTTGTTATTGTCCGGATAATTACCGCCGCTATTTCCGTTGCCGCCGCCATTTGCAGGAATGCCGAGCCTCGCGACCGAGTCCGTCTTGTTGTAAGTGCTCTCAGCAAAAACGGTCTGGCTTAAATAATCGGTCGTGATGCGGCGTGAGACTTTTAGCACCTGACCGTTATCTGTCGAGGTAAATGTGATGGTGAAATCCGTATCGCCGCCGATCGATGAGACGATCAGCCGGTCACCCGATAAAGTCGCTCGCAGACGGATCGTACGGCCATTGCCGTCGGTTTCGGTCTTGTCGCGTCCGTCGGCTGTGAATGTCACCGGCGACGCCTTGCTTGTCGCGAGTGTGACTTGGTTTCCGCGCAGATCGATGGCGATCTGATCAGGTGCGTCGAGCTTGTCGATCAGGTCTTGTTTCTGATTGTCGGCGACATTTACATCGGCAACGACATCATCGACCCGATCGCTTACATCACGGTCGATGTCGTATGTACCTGAAATAGCGACAGTACGCTGTGCCGAAACGAGCCCTGCCGTTCCAAAAACAATTGCCGTCACAAAAGCGATCGCTGCAAACGAATTTCGATATCTGTTCATAATTGCCATCCTAAAAAGTTGTCAGGTTTTGGGCACACGTGCCCTTACACGCGCATTTTGAAGCATTTTTCGTGCCAATGGTTGTTTCGAATCCAATTAACCGTCCTGAGACTATGTTAAAATCGCGAATATAGGGGAAAAAATATTATGTCCGGCAACACTTACAAAGCCACGGTAAAATACGCTGGCGACGACTTTTTTATCGGCACCCCGCCTAGCGGTCATGCCCAAGTAATGGATTCTAAAGGAGATAGGCACGCCGCTCCGACGCCGATGGAGATGCTGCTCGTCTCGGTCGCGGCCTGTACGGCGGTAGATGTGCAGTCTATCCTAGCCAAAAAACGACAGGATGTGACCGCCTATGATGTCGAGATAGAGGGCGTCCGGGCGGACGACCATCCGCGTAAATTCATCAAGTTTCACGTCCACCATATCGTGCACGGCCGCGGCGTTTCCGACAAAGCCGTCGCTGACGCTATCAAGCTCTCGGACGAGACATATTGCTCGGTCGCCGCGACCGTCCGTCCCACCGCCGAGATCACAACGAGCTACGAGATCATAGAATCATAACCATGAATAGATTTATTACTGTAATAGTTGCGACCCTTCTGTTTTCCTTAACGTATACCGCACAGGTGCCCGTCGCCACCGGGATCCAGATCCTAAAGGCCGAGGATGCACGCCGTTATGACGCTGTGGTTGAGGGATTGTTAAGATCGCCAAATGCGGTGATCCGCACGCGGGCTGCTTTGGCTGTCGGGCGGATTGGTGACAAACGTGCCATCCCTGCGCTTGCGGCTTTGTTTGAGGATCGTAAGAACTCAGGGTCGGTATGGACGGCAGCCGCTTTTGCTCTAGGCGAGATCGAAGCTGCCGAAGGTGGCGAACATATTCTGTTCGTGCTCAAAGCTGAGTCCGGTTTTGCAAAGCGAGATAAAGATCTATTGTCACGCGCGGTCGAGGCCGCCGGCAAGATCATCGCCGCAAATGCAAAAGATCCGAATCTCGCTGATCTCAAGTCCGCGATCGTTCGCGTTTTGAATGACGAGATCGCGTCCGGAGCACCGATCCGCGAAGTGGTGCTCAGCGGCATCACCGCGATCTTGCGTGCCCGGCCTGACGACGGCGAGACGGTCACGGCAAAGTTTCTGAGGAGCCCGGATGCTCGTGTTCGGGCCGATGCATTGAACACGCTGACGCGGCTGCGTTCGAAACAAAGCCTCGATGTGATCCGGGGTCTTTTGCGACGCGATCCTGATACGGTGGTTCGAGCAAATGCGGCCCGCGTGCTGGGAGCGGCTGAGGACAAAGAGGCGTTGCCGCTGCTTTTAGATTACGCCGTGAGCGGCGATGATCTGCGGGTTCGCGTCGCATGCATTCGTTCGCTGGCGAGCCTAAAGGATGCAACGGCGGCTGACAAGCTGATCGAACGCGGCAATAACCTGCTGATCTCGATGCACGGCGATCCGGGGCCGATCAAGCCGGGGCAAAAGATCGGCAATTTGAAACCGATCGAGATACCGATTCCGAAAAGTGAACTGCTTGAGATAGCGACTGTCGTCGGGCGTCTGCTGGCGAATACTGAGAACGCAGCGGCGATCGAGTTTTTGAAAAAACTAAGGATCGCTGACAAATATCAGTCGTCGGAAACCGAGATCGCGTTTGCACGTATTGCGCCAAAGGCATATTTAGCTTCGAAACCACCGCTCGAAATAGTGTATTCGGATTTTCACGCAGCTTCGGCCTACGGGCAGGGACTCGCCGAGATCGCGGCACTAAAGAACGAGGCGATGAATGCTCAGGCAGGTGAAATTCTCACAAAGTTTATTGCAGGAATGGCGAAAGGTGTTAGCACGGCCGATCAGGCCAAGATGCTGAAAGCAATGCCTGATCTAACTGGGTCGATGGCCACGTTAAAGCCAGGTAATCTCGACGAGATACTGCGTGGGCAGCTCAAGAATGCGGACGTTTTTATCCGCGCGGCCGCCGCCGGGGCGATCGCCGACCAGCCTGTGACAAAAGAAAATGTTAGTGCCCTGAATGATGCGTTTACCCGTGCGGCCGCTACCGACAGATTTGAGAACGACGCCCAGCTTGCGATCCTCGACGCACTTGTAAAACTCGATAAAAAAGCCGGTGTTGGTTCGTACAGCATCGCTCTGGTATCGCCGGATTATCTGGTAAGGAAAAAAGCTTTTGAGATACTCGCCGACAAAGAGATCGGGTCTGCCTATCCTGGAATGACGGCAACAGTCGAGAGCGAACGAGAAAATCACAAAGACCAGGTGCTGCCATACAAACCCGTTTTTGGGACAAAGCTTGGACAAGTGCTCAATACGGACATCGACTACGGACGGGCACTTTCGCGTAAGAACGGGTCGGTCAAAGCTGTGCTAACAACAGAAAAAGGCACCTTTACGATCGTTTTCTATCCTGAGGACGCTCCGCTGACCGTCGATAATTGGATAAAGCTTGCACGCAGCGGTTATTTTAACGGGCTTGAGGTCCATCGTGTCGTGCCCAATTTTGTGATGCAGGACGGCGATCCTCGCGGGGACGGCAACGGCGGCCCGGGCTGGTCGATCCGCTGTGAGGTCAATATGCGCGAATACGATCGCGGAGCCGTCGGCATGGCACTGTCCGGAAAAGACACGGGCGGCTCGCAGTGGTTTGTCACGCATTCGCCGCAGCCCCATCTCGATGGCGGCTACACCGTTTTCGGCCATGTCAGCGAAGCCGATATGAAGGTCGTGGATAACATCGTCCGAGGTGACAAGATATTGAAAGTGACGGTCATCGGAAGATAGGAGGATTGTCCACAGATAAGCACAGATGGACACAGATCGAAGAGATATTTGCCTTTTTTATCTGTGTTTATCAGTGTCCATCTGTGGCTAAATTCTTATGGATAAGATCCAAAAGCAGATAGAGATCGATAAAAATCTGGACGACCTGTCGTTTTATCTCGACGGGTTGTTCAAGGTGCCGGGTGTCGGATGGCGGTTTGGGCTGGATTCGCTGATCGGGCTGATACCAAATGTCGGCGATACGCTAACGTTTTTGCCGTCGATGTACATCCTTGTAGCGGGCGTCCGCTACGGCGTGCCAAAGATCACTTTGTTGCGAATGGCGTTCAATATCGGGCTCGATTATGTTGTCGGAATGGTGCCTTTTGTCGGTGATGCTTTTGATTTTGTCTGGCGAGCAAATAATCAGAACATGAACCTGATCCGCACGCGTGCCGCCGGCCACGGCAAAGGCACAACGAGCGATTATGTATTTGTGTTCGGGTTGATAGGGCTGTTGATACTGACACTGCTGGGTTCGATACTCGCGAGTGTGTACGTGTTCAGTTGGCTGTTGTGGACTGTGACAAGGGCTACTTTCTAAGAAATTTGAGCCTCATATAAACACAAAAAAACGCAGATAAGTCGATATGTCTTATCTGCGTTTCTGTGTAATTAGTGGTCTCCAAGTTTATAGGTTCTTATCGCCGGGTTTCCAGTCTGCCGCACAAAAGCCGCCTGATTGGATGGCTTGCAGCACACGCAGCGTTTCATCGACCGAGCGGCCGATCGCCGGTGTGTTGACGGATGCATGTTGCAAAACGCCGTCGGGATCGATGATAAATAGGCCACGCATTGAAATATTCGCTTCCTCGATCAGGATGTTGTACTGACGCGACAGCTTGCCGCCGGCGTCGGATGCGATCGGGAATTTGATCTCGCCGATGCCTCTCTGTTCTTTTGGCATCTGCAACCACGCTCGGTGCGAGTGGGCCGAGTCGGTCGAGACGCCCAATACCTCAGTGTTGATGCTGCTAAATTCGTCAAATCTCGCCGAGAAATGTGTCAGATCCGTTGAGCAAACGCCGGTAAAATCGAGCGGGTAAAAGAGCATGATGAGCCATTTGCCCTTGTAATCCGATAGCTGGACGTTTTCGCCAAGTGTCTCGATATTCTTGGTCGAGGCCATGTTAAAATCCGGTGCCGGTTTGCCGACCTTGGCGATCGCCGGGGCGTTTTCGGTTGCAGTTCCTGTTGCAGTTGACATGAAAAAGTATCTCCTTGTATTTCGATAGGTATAAGCAATTCTAACGTAAACGCACTCAAAGCAGGAAATTGCGGTCATCTTGGTCTGGTCCGGACTAGGTGGACCAAGATGGACCAGGGTGGACCAAAAAAAAGCGGGCATCAGATGCCCGCCAAAAGTTTCGAGGGTTACTAGCAAAAAACTATTGCAAAGGTTTTGGTGATGCGGCGGCTTTCGGGGTGGTGGCGGCCTTTTCGGCCTCGACCTTTGCGGCTTTGGTCACAATTGCCGGATATGCGATTAGCGGACCGCTATAAGAGCTGGACGTCTTAAATCCCGATTGGGCCGGATAAGGTTTGTAGCCCGCAGGTACGCTAAAAAGCGACGGATCCGGTTCGCTGCGGACAATGTTGGTCAGACGATATGTCTGCTCGCCAAACCGCGGATCGGTTCGCTTTGACATCACCACGAGCTGCAATTCCTTTGAGTACCATTTTTCGTAAACGGTCTCGATCGGACGTTCGTTACCGATCGCTCCGGCGGGAATGGTCGTGACGGAGCGAGTCCCTTCGGCCTCGACGCCCTCGATATTCTTACTGCCAAGCTGCTCGGTCTTTGTTTCGTATTTCGACTGGCCGCCAACCGTCGTTGCCAGCGTCAGTGCTCCCGCTACGGGTGCGATCGCCCTGACCGTACCGCCAACAGAGCCGTTAACCGTTGTTGAGATGCTATGCGCGGGCTTAAAACCCTCGGACGTGATGATCAGCGGGATGGTGATATTTAATTCTTGTTTGAGTTTTTTGATAATCGTACGCTGCTCATCCGTGAGTTTTGAGGTGTCTGTGAGTTTTAGCTCCGTACGCAGTTTTTCAAGAGCCGCCTTTTGCTCTGCGGTCAGCGTCGGGATCTCGATCTTGCGCGGTTCAACGACCGTCAGCGGACGCACCGTTCTCATCGTCGAATCGAGCAGTAATCGCCCGCCCATCTGATTCGTAATTGTCACGCCCGGTTCAAAACTGTATGCGGTACCCAACATGCCGCCCGTACCGTGAGCAAACTCGCGGCGAAAACGCCCCTCGCTGTTGCGGTAAAGTTTGGTCGTCGAATTATGGACGATGCGGTTGCCGTCCGACAGTGTCTGGACGCTTTCGCTGACCGCCTCGGCGGAAAATGGCTGGCCTTTTACGACCTTGTCGCCCGAGGTCCAGGTCTCGGCAATAACTTTAGCAGCGTCTTGCTGGGCGATTGCCGTCACGCCAAAAACGGCGGTCAATAAAACAATTGAAAATACCTTCATGATCTACTCCTATGATGCAAAATATACAATTTAATTGACAACGCGCACGGCGCGTGTCACGCCATCTGCTCCAACGAGCAGATCGGCCTTAACGGTTTCTGAACCGTTCTCAAGCGGGACGTTAACCCCGAGGGCGAATAACGCCGAACGCGTCATATTGACGCGGATCACACG
>JBEBGA010000078.1:0-10323 GCA_040081695.1 Pyrinomonadaceae bacterium | reverse complement strand
GGGCCTCGATAGCTACCAGGTCGCGGGTTTTATACGCACAGAAACGGTATTTGCCGCTCGAGCGAAATCACCGGCAAACGCCTATGGCTTCATGCAATTGCTGCTGCCGACTGCCCGCTCGGTCGCAAAAAAATACGGCACGACCGTGCCGGGTTCCGCGGAGGATCTGTATAACGGCGCCTACAACATCGAGCTTGGCACAGCGTATATGAAGGACCAGTTTGCCAAATTTGGCCGTGTCGAATATGTCGCCATCGCCTACAACGCCGGCCCCGGCCGCGTCGGCCCTTGGCGCGCAACGCTGCCGCCGGAGATGGATGAGTTTGTCGAAGAGATCCCGTTCAAAGAGACCAAAGCCTACGTCCAGGGCATCATCCGCAACACCGCCCAATACCGCCGCCTCTACGACGACAACGGCAATTTCCGCTCGAACGTCGGAACAAAGCCGTTGCGGGGTGAGATCGACACAAAGTCGCGCGAACAACTTACCGCTGAGTTTCCTGAGGTCATCGTCGATGATGCGGGTATCGATTAGATCAGATATTTGTTAGGTCGAAACGTGGCAAGCCAAAATTGGAGTGTCGATCACGTATTCATACGCTCACTTCACTTTTTTCCAGCCGGCGGCGGCGTAATATAGTGACGCACGGTTTGGGTCCGCCTCAAGTGTTATCTCAAACCGGCCTTTACGAAACGGCATTGAGTCGACCAAAAAATCAGAGCTGTCGTATTCGCCCATTTTTGGCGGGTTGAAAGTGAGTTCCATCACCTTGCCTTTGATCGTTAGTTTAAGCGTGACCGGCCCGCTGAAATTGCACATCCCTGACGTCTGCAGCCCCGAGACCTTACCTTTTAATGCGGTGATATTGTCCGGGACCGCCTTGATCCTGTGTCGCACAAATTCTTTTGACGTCACCTTCCATTTAGAGAATTTAGTTCCGTTATTCTCTTCAAAAGTAATGTCATTGCCTGCCGCGTCGATCGCGACGCCTTTGCTGTCACGCACGATATAGGTGAGATCACTGCCCGGGCAGATCTGGCCAAAAGCGGCCGCCGCCGATACTGTTACGATAATCAGAATGAGTGCAGATCTCATAGATCCTCCCGTGCTATAGGTTCTTCAAAATAAACTCCGTCATCATTGTGTACATGTGCTTGGCCTGCTGCGGGTTGGTGACGCCGTGGCGTTGGGTCGGGTAGTACATCAGTTCGAACTGCTTATCATTTTTTTGCAGTTCATAGACAAACTGCGTCGTGTTTTGCATGTGAACGTTGTCGTCCATCTGGCCGTGGATGAGCAGCAGCTTGCCTGACAGATTCCTCGCGGATTTGACGATCGAGGTGCGGTCGTAGCCGTCGCGGTTGTTGTCGGGCGTCATCATGTAACGCTCAGTGTAGATCGAATCGTACAGCCGCCAATCGGTGCCGGTGCCGCCGGCGATGCCGATCTTCCACGATCTGCTATGTGTCATCGCATAGCTCGTCATCGAACCGCCATAGCTCCAACCGTGCAGGCCGATGCGGCTGCCGTCAACGTAGGGCAGCGATTTGAGATAGTTTAGCCCGTCCTCTAGGTCGCGCAGCTCGAGCTCGTACATACGTTTGTAGATCGGCCAGACCGATTCTTCACCTTTCCCGCTCGCCGAGCGGTTGTCGCAGACCCAGACGATGTAGCCTTTTTGCGCGAGCATCTGGAACCACATACCGCGATTGCCTCCCCAACGGTTAGCGACCGACGGAGCGTGCGGGCCCGAATAGGTAAATTCGAACACCGGATATTTTTTGTTCGGGTCAAAGTTTGGCGGCTTGATCATCATCGCCTCCATGACAAAACCATCGCGGGTCGTGACGTTCAAAAACTCAGGCCGCGAGAGTCGGTACTGCGACAGAGCGTCGACGCGGTTCTCGTTCAAAGTGCGAACGGCAAACCCGTCAGCTCGATAAAGCCGCGACTGTGGAGGCGTCGCCGCGTCGCTCCAAGTATCGACAAAGTGCGAGAACGTCGGGTCAAACGAAGCCGTATGCCAGCCGTTATCCTGCGTCAGACGCTCAGGTTCGCCGCCCGACAGGCGGACGCGATAGACGTTTTCTGCGATGTGGCTGTCTTTGGTCGCTGAGAAATACGCCCAGCCATTTTTGGCATCGACGCCGTACAGATTGCGGATCTCCCACTTGCCGTTGGTCAACTGGCGGACGAGACGGCCGTCGTTGTCATAAAGATACAGATGTCGCCAGCCGTTACGAGCCGATTGCCAGACAAACGTCCCGTTGCCAGCACCGCTCTCAACAAACTCAGGGTTGTCATAAACCTCGACCCACGCCGGCGTTGTTTCGTCGAGCACATGACGATATCTACCATCTAATCCGGCGGCGTTGAGGTCGAGCTTGGTCTGTTCGCGATTGAGGGCTTGGAACAAAACATTTTTGCTGTCCGGGGCCCAAGCGACACGAGCAATGAGCAGATCGTCGGGGCGGTAATTTGCCGTATCGACAAACTTAACCGCGTCGCCAAGCCTTAATAGTGACGGCGGTATTTTGTCGCCGATCTTTGGGATGCGGCCGGCGTTTGGCAAAAATGAAGTTTTGCCGACCTCGGCGATACCGAGCTTGACGATCGGATTCGGATCGCCCGCCTGAGGGTAGCTGGTTGTTTCGATCAACTGGTCGTTAGGGATGTCGTTTGCCAGTATAAATTTCGGGACCGGCGTTTCGTCAAGCCTTAGAAACGCGATGTAACGCGAATCCGGCGACCACCAATAACCGCGTTTTTGCCCGCGTCCATACAACTCCTCTTCGTAAACCCAGTCGAGATAGCCGTTGTAGATGGGCTTGTCGCCCTCGCGGCCGTCACGCGTGAGCTGTTTTTCGCGTGAGTTTGCGACATCGACGACCCACAGATTATTGCCCCGCACAAAACTCACTGTCCGTCCGTCCGGGCTAAAATCCGCTTCAAGCTCAGCGTCGCGGCTGTTCGTCAGGCGTTTGACGTTGCCACTCGCCACGTCGTAGTACCACAGGTCATTGGCGTTATCGATCAATATCCCGCTCTCGTCCGCGTTAAATTGCAGCCCCGGCGAATTTGCCATCGCGGTCGCGTCATCAAGCTTGACCCCGGCCCGCGAAAGCGCCGCCGCCAGCCGCCCGCTGTCGAGGTAAGGCGTTTGATTACCGGTCACCGCATCGACCCGCATCAGCCGCCCGTTGATCACCTGTTTGAACGACCGTCCGTCCTTAGCCCACTGGACTTGCGACGGAGTCCCGCTAAACCGCACACGCCGTGCCGGATCCGGACTAAAAATATCATCCAGTGTCAGCAGCTTGTCCTGAGCAAACGCGACGGACGAAAAAACAAATAACGCAACAACGAGCCTTTGGATCTTTTTCATATATTTAGGTTCAAAAAGAGCGAAGATAACGTGAAAAGTATAACCGAAAGTGCGGATATTTCGTTAGGCTTTTGGATGGGCCTTATCATAAACCTCGATCATCTTTTCCATCGAGACCTGTGTGTAGATCTGCGTCGTTGAGAGGCGGGCGTGGCCGAGGAGTTCTTGGATGTCGCGGAGGTCGGCGCCGCTGTCGAGCAGGTGCGTGGCAAATGTGTGCCGTAGGCTGTGGGGCGAGATGTCGTGGATGTCGGCACATTGGCGGATGTATTTGTCGATCATCCGCCCGACGCTGCGTGTGGTCAGGCGTCCGCCGCGTCGATGGAGAAAAAGCGCATTTAGGTCACGCTCCGCCTCGGGGCATTCGTTTAGAAACACGCCGCGGGTCGTTTCGAGATAGAGCACCAGAGCCTGGGCCGCCGGTTCGCCAAAGGGCACGATCCGCTGTTTTTTTCGCTTGCCCGTGACACGCACCATCCGTTCGCGAAAATCCACATCTGCAATATTGATGCCGACCAACTCGCCGACGCGGATGCCCGTCGCGTACAAAAATTCGAGGATCGCACGGTCGCGGCGGCCGAGATCGGTATTGATGTCGGGCGTCTCGATAAACCGGACGGCGTCCTCCATCGTCAGATGGTTTGGCAGCTTTCGCTCGATCTTTGGCGTCGCGACTTGTTTGGCGGGATTAGATTCGAGCTTGCCTTCGCGGACGAGAAACTGGAAAAAGGTGCGAAGACTCGCAAGCTTTCGCGCAACAGATGTTTTCTTATGATCCGCATGCAGCCCCGCCATCCATTCGCGTATCGTCAGCCGGTCGATCTCAGCAACCGGTATTTCAGCCCGCTTTTCAACGCTAAATAAATGCGCCTTAAACTGCTCCAGATCGCTCGCATAATTCCGCAGCGTATGCGGGCTCAGATTACGCTCGTATTTCAGATGCTGCAGAAATTGTGTGAGGTGGTCGTCTAGCATTACTTCTTGCCAACATAATACCCTTTTCTCGTGCGGATGCTAACATTTGGTTTGCCTTTGACCGAGAGCGTGATGGTGCGAAATTCCCCGCGTTTGTCGGTCTCAGAGTCGGGGTAATAGCTGAGGATGTATTGCTGGGCGAGCTCGGCGGATATCTGGTCAAATGCACGGTTCAACTCGTTATCGTCGATCGGCGAATAGACGGCACCGCCAGTCTGTTGGGTGATCTCGATCATTCGCCGCTCTGCTGTGAGGGCACGGATATTGGCGTTGCCGCCGCGCACGCCGGTGCGTTTGAAATTTTCAAAATCCTTGGTCTTAACGACATACACCTGACAGTCGGCCAGCTGCAGCGCCTTGACCACGCTCTCGAGCGTCGTCTTTTCGTCGCTGTATGTGTCTTCGCCGTCCGAGACGATCACGACGACGCGGCGGCCCTGCGCGGATTTGAGATAATCCGCGACCTCGATAACGCCGTCGAGCAAAGCGGTCGCACCTTTTGGCTCAGGAAAATATTCGATCGCCTGTGTGAGCTGCGAGACATCGCGGGTCAGAGCCTGTTCCAACCGCGTGTAATCCGCCACGGAAAACAAAGCCGCCATGTCGCGGTCGGGCCTTATCACTCGGCGAAAAAACCGCACCGCCGCATCTTTTTCAAAGCTGCGTGCGAGCAAAACGCTTGACGAATTATCAAACAACATCGCCAGCCGTATCGGTGTGTCCGAACGCGAAACGTCCGAGATCTCAGCCGGCTTGCCGTCGATCTTTAATTCAAAATCCGCCAGCTTGAGCGTCGCCACCGCCCGCCCATTATTGTCGAGTACAGATACTGGGATCGGCACGAGTGCAGACTCGACCTTGATGATCTCGTCGTCACCTTTTGGCGTCGGGGACGGAGTTGGCTTTGGACGACCGGCTTCGGGAACGCTCAAAACAAGCGGCCCGCCAAGACTACGGGGTCCCAATGTAGGCGTCGGCGATTCTTTGACACGCCCCGACTGCGCCATGCCATCCGTTGCCACTAAGAGAATGATGCCCACACAAAGATAGAGATAGAACGCAGATAAACGCAGATAAGAAACGATCATCGCAGATCGAAAACAAACCATTTTAATTGTCTTCAGATCCGATCTCATCCGTTTTTTCCGCGTCATCTGCGGCTGATCTTACTATGTCACCCACGACCTGTTTTTATTGGATGCAAACCGCTACCAAAATATGCCTAGACTAAAATTAACTTAACACCGGCAAACAGCAGCACGACCGCCAGCACCCGCCGCAGCGTGATCGAATCGAACCGTTTACTTCCCAAAGTCGATCCGATCAAACCGCCGACAACCGCCGCCGCTATCCATATCCAAACATCCGGCGGCAGCACCGAAACCTGTTTGTAATTTCCCGCGAGCCCCGCGATGGAATTCACGAGGATGAACAAAACAGAAACCCCGGCGGCAACACGCGTCTCGGCCCAGTGCATCAGCAGCAGTATCGGCGTCAGGAATATACCGCCGCCCACGCCGACCATTCCGGAAAGCAGCCCGATCACGGCTCCGATTACGAGACACGCAAGTATCGGCGGATCTTTGACCTCGTCGTCGTTGCGTAGCTTTACCGCAAGCCGGATGGCTGCGAGCATCAACACCACCCCAAGCACGGTCTTATATATATGCGTAGGCAGATGTATCATCCCGCCGATGAACGCAAACGGTATCGATGTCAGTGCGAATGGCCAAAATATTTTCCAAGAGAAATATCCCGCACGCCAAAACTGATACGTCCCGATCGACGCGACAAACAGATTGAGCACCAAAGCCGTCGGCCGCGTCACTTCCGGGGCGACCGCAATAAAAGCCATCACCGCCAAATACCCCGACGCCCCGCCATGCCCAACCGACGAAT
This sequence comes from Pyrinomonadaceae bacterium, assembly GCA_040081695.1. Taxonomy (GTDB): domain Bacteria; phylum Acidobacteriota; class Blastocatellia; order Pyrinomonadales; family Pyrinomonadaceae; genus OLB17. Next base: position 4,063 of record JBEBGA010000078.1, on the reverse strand, counting down.
ACATCACGGCGACTGCGAATATGGCGAGGATGATTAGCAGTACGGTTGGTTCCATTTATCCGGTTTTACTATTGCCGTTGGCTTTAGCCAACGGTGCTGCACTAAATTCTTGCTTGGCTTTAGCCCAATTTCCCTGTGAGCTTACGCAGAGTATCCAGTTCCTTTTCAAACGGTACGGCTCGATGATGTTCCTCTTGTCCATCAATATACTCACGAACCTTAGCGACCTGAGATTCGGAAACAGAGATCGCGTAGTAATCATCCTGCCAATAAAATTTTCCCCGAAGTATGTTCTGCTTGTTTAACCAGTGAGCCGATTCGCCCTTGATCAACATCATTACTTTCGCAATATTCTGTTCGCGGCCGAGAGAAATGAGTAGATGGAGGTGTTCTGACCAGCCACCGATGGAATCCAGAAAGATCTCCTTATTTCGACAATTGAGTCTAATATGTTCGATCAAATTACGTCTGAGTTCGGCGTTCAAATACTGTTCGTGATTGCGAGTGGAAAATACTACATGCACCCAGATGCGGACATAGGACATATATGTAACTCCTAAGTGATACCAGGAAATTGGGCTAAAGCCCAATTGTATTTAAGCTCAAAACCGTTGCCTTAAGGCAACGGCAATATTAAGCCATGTTTGACATAAATTCATCCCAATCAACCAACGCCCGCTCGACCTGCACGCCGTGACGTTCGCGTTTGTTACGATGCTTTTTACGAAGCTCAGGCGGCAGTGGTTCGAGCAAACCGAACGTGATGTTGACCGGCTGAAAATTTTTCGTCTCGACGTTTGAAACGTAGCGGCAAAGCGCTCCGATCGCGGATGTCTGCGGAGCGGTCAGCATCGGTAACCCTCGCAAAACACGCACGGCATTTATCCCGGCTAGCCAACCGGTCGCGACCGATTCGACATAGCCTTCGACGCCGGTGATCTGTCCGGCGAAAAAGAGTCGCGGGTTGGCTCGTGTTTCCAAAGACTCGTTTAATATCTTCGGCGAATTGATAAATGTGTTGCGGTGGATCTGGCCAAACTGTAAAAACTCCGCATTCTCCAAACCGGGTATCAGCTTGAGCACACGCTCCTGCTCGCCGTAACGCAGATGGTTTTGAAACCCGACCATGCCGTACGCGTCGGCCATCATATTTTCCTGGCGAAGCTGCACACACGCCCAAGGCTCTTCGCCGGTTTTCGGGTGCCGCAAACCCTTTGGCTTCATCGGTCCAAACCGCAAAGTCTCAGGCCCGCGGCGTGCGATCTCTTCGATAGGAAGACACGACTCAAACCAATGCGTGTCCTCAAACCGTTTGAGCGGCACCGATTTGGCGTGCAGCACGGCGTCGATAAATATCTCGTACTGATCGCGGTCCATCGGGCAATTAATGTAATCGTCGCCGCCCTTGTCATAGCGGGCCGCCTTGAATGCGACCGACATATCGATCGAATCCGCCGCAATGATCGGTGCGATCGCGTCATAAAAATAAAGCTGGTCATCGCCCGTCAGCTTCATGATCTCCGTGGTCAAGGCGTCGCTGGTGAGCGGCCCGGTCGCGATGATAGAAACACCGTCGGTCGGTATCGTGGTCACTTCTTCGCGAACGACCTCGATGTTCGGATGAGCCTCGACACGCTCGGTGATCATCTCCGAAAACTTACCGCGATCCACCGACAAAGCCGCCCCCGCCGGAACGCGAGTCGCATGAGCAACTTCCAAAACCATCGAACCGCCACGACGTAGCTCTTCTTTTAAAAGATAAGGTGCCGAACCCGGCTCGTCCGTCTTGAGCGAATTAGAGCAAACGATCTCGGCAAGCTGATCGGTCCGATGCGCGGGCGTTTGCTGCACCGGCCGCATCTCATACAGCCGAACCTTCGCACCCATCTCCGCCGCCTGCCACGCCGCCTCGACGCCCGCAAGCCCGCCGCCTATTACGTTAATATCATCCATTGCTTTCGATTATAGGTTAAATGCAAAAAGCAAAAAAGGGCGGCCATGCGGCCGCCCACCGAATTACATATGCGTGATAACGAATATGTTAAATAACTGAAACGCTCGCCGTGCGTTTTGATGCATAGATCCGAGCCATTGAGCGGCAGTTGTCAAACACTTTTGACGTAACCATTCCCGCCTCGGGCGTCTCGACCGTCGCGGCGGAGCGTCCCGCTTTGATCAGCCAAGCTTTAGCGGCGGCTGTGTTGAGATCATAGGTCGGCGTCCATTCGGCTTCGTCGGGAGTCAGGCCGTCGGCATCTTTGACCGCGGCGATCGCGAGCAGTTCATCCAGTTCGTCTTCGGTCAGCGTGGGCTCGATGTCCCACGCGGTTAGTTGTTTTAATTTATCGATAGCATCCATAGTGTTTAATTGATTGAACGCGGATGAAGCGGATAGTACGGATTTTCGCGGATAGGAAATATCTAAAATTTATTTTCTTCATATCGGCGTTGATCTGCTTGATCCTCTTAATCCGCGTTCTATTTTTTACGCCTTGCTTGCGATCAGCATCGCCAATGCCGTCGGGCGGACGACCTTGGCACCGTAGACGTGCAGGCCCTTGACCGCGTCGCCAAAACGTTTTTCGGGTTTGTAGGTCTGCAGATCGACGACCTGTTCGACGTAGGCGGTCGCTATGGCGTGGCCGGCCATGATGCGGTATTTAGCTCCGCTCGTATTGGGCACGTTATTGGATTTGAGGATCGAGAAACCGGCGGCCTCACCGACCTCGCCGTTAGCGAGTGCGGCATCTGAGCGGCGTGTGCCCGCCTTGATAAAGCGCTCGTCCTTTAACAGCAGTCCGTGAAACCACGCCGGCACGACGACAAATCGTCCGTCGATCGGCACATTGGCCTCGTCAAGCAGCACGCCGAGATCGACGAGATACTCGTAGGCGTCGTCCTTGGTCGGAACCTTAGGCGTGCCAAGCGAGCCGATCTTGTTATCGCCCGCAACTGCCGCCTCCATCACACCGGCGAGATAGGTGTCGGCTGCGGCACGCAGTCCCCAAGCCGAACGCCGCATCGCCTCGTCAAGCACGTTGACGTTTTGCTGGGCACGGTCAACGCTATCGACGTAAAAGTTAAAATATTTTTGCTGATCGATCGCCAGACTCTGGTCGTCGTCGGTCAGCACCTCAGGGTCGGCGATGTCGGTGTCTTTTTCATAATCGCCGATCGAAACGTCGCCGATCGACGCGATCTTGACCGTATTGCCGGCCTCGCGTATCTCGCCTTCGTAATCGCGATTACACACATTTGCCTGTCCATATATGAGGGCTTTTTCAAGAGCGGTGAGCAGTCTCGCTGCCCACACTGTTGGGATAAATTCTAGTGACATAGTTCTCCTTTGTTCTTTGAATTGCCCCTAGCTTTAGCTAGGGGGTTTGTTTGTAAATTGATTTCCGGCTTTAGCCGAATGGTTGGGCTAAAGCCCAGACTATTTTGTGCCCGCTAACCACTAGCTAAAGCTAGTGGCAATTCATTTAGCTGCCAGCTAGCACTCGCCGCACTTCGGCCCAGTCAAGCTCGGCGATCTCGGCTGGCTTCATTTTGGCGAGTGCCTCTTTGGTAAGAGCTGGAACGGCGGCCGCTCCGGCACCGGCGTCGATCGAGGCGGGCGACGGCTCGGCACCGAACTGCTCGGGAAAGCTCGTCTTTAGTTTGCCGATGACAGCCGCTGCGTTTTGCAGTGTGCCGTCGGCCGCAAACTGCAGGCCGTCCTTGACCGCGTCAAATAGCAGCCCCGGCGACCTCGCCCCGGCCCTTGCAAGCTCGCCCGTTATCTGCCGGTGAGCCGCATTGAGCCGGATAGTTGTCTTGAGCTGTTCGTTCTCCGCCGCAAGTTCTGCGTGGGAGATGTCAGTACCGGGAGCGACAAGAGGCGTGGAAGTCTCTGTCGCTGTCGTCCCCGGTACTGACCTGGGAGTTTCGTTTTGTTGGTTTGTTTTTGTTTTCATAAATCTCCTTTTCGTGATATCTGTGAAGGTGACTTTTTTGTTTGCGATATTTACGTATGGAAAATCGGATCAAACGTCCACGATTCCTTGGGGTAATTCAGTGGTAT
>JBEBGA010000386.1:0-2716 GCA_040081695.1 Pyrinomonadaceae bacterium | reverse complement strand
CGCGAAAACATATATTTCAGGAATGGACGTGGATTTTTATCTGCATCGTACGCCGGCGAGTGTTCCCACAGCCGCTGCATCGCGTCGATCTCGGTCGTGTCGTCGTCGAGGTCAAACAGCCGCTTGGCCCCGGCGGCATCCGGCACCCACTCCATATCAAAAAACAATGCGAGCTCGTGAATTGGACTTTTGAGCATTATTAAAGGGGTAGTAGAACTGCCGAAAGGTAATGTTTTCTAGCGCTTAGGGTTACAAACAACGAAAGTCTAACACACGGGCGCGCAAAATGAAACAACTTTTTTAAACAGCGCGCAAATTTGTATTGAAATAAATTCGGGAGTAATATGTGCTGATAATGGACGCCCCCGTACAAAAGCGCCACTCAAAACTCGGCATCGCATCATGCCTGATGGCATTCGCCGTGTGGATCTATTTTGTTGTGATGCTATACCTGGTGTTTTTTACTGAGGGATTTACCAAGGTACTTAGCGACCTATTCGTGCCTGATTCACGCGGCATATCCGACTTTCGCGGCATGGGCACTGCCGTCGTAGTACTTGCTGTGATCTTCTTCCTGATACCCGTGGCAGGGCATATTTTGGGCCTCTTAATGGGCGCGATCGGGATGGTGCTGCCGGGCCGCAAACGATTCTTTCCCGCCGCCGGTATCACATTAAATCTCCTGCCGGTCGTGATCTTATCGATCTTTTATCTGATAGGAACTCTCGCACCTCAACAATAAAAAAGCCCGGGACCGCTCCCGGGCTATCATCATCAAGGATCTAATTTCTTAATTGGCCTTTACCGACGATGACTGGCTGACGTTCATATTAAAGGTCGCTCCCTTTTCTAGTTTCAGGTTACCCTTTGATAAAGAAAGCGTCGAACCGCCACTCGCCGTGGCGTCCGCCGATTGCGAGATCGATAACCCGCGAATATTAGACGTCGCCGAACCAAGTGTAGTGGTCGTCGTGCCTAGAGCCGATGTCGTCGTGCCGACGGCGGTGTCGGCTACATTACTAACTGTACGAGTCGCAGTGCCGAGCGTTTGCGTGGTCCTACTAACAACCCCGCCAGCGGTATTGCCGACGCCGCTAAGCAAGCCGCCGCCCGAGCCGCCCGACGATGTGCGTCCGGCTGATGTGGACGAAGACGTTGACGACGATGCAAATAGATCCGCCGAGGTGTCATCTGCCATTAGCGAAGCCTGTGCCTGACTGATCGAAATGATGCTGCTGGTGATCGGGATCAAATTGCCCTTGGCCGTTCTAAGCTGGTCAAAAACAACGCCGATGCGTGACATCGCATTTTCCTTGGTCTTTTGCTGAACCTCGGTAACCCGCCCAATAAGCTGCGAGCCTTTTTGAACAACCACCGCACCCTTATCTTTCACATCACGAACCGTTTTCAGGACAACCTGATCGCCCGGTTTTGCTTTCGTAACGTCCAAAGAGTTTTGCAACTGAGCAGATCTCTGCGTCGTCGAACTCAACTCAGCGCTCTTTGTCTGGCCGGTTTCCTGGCCGAAAACCAAAGTCGAAAATATAACCAACGACGCAAAAACTAATACTGTTCTTTTCATATTTCCCCCTTAAAATTAAAGAAATTCAAATACGAACTAAAACAACTAATTGTAAAATGTGATGGTTTGAAGATTGTGATGACTCTAAAAGTCGAGCGGGTTGTCTGTTTTTGTAAATTTTAATTGCACCAAATTGTCTGCCCGTTAGCTCATATCGTTGTTCGTTTTGCTAATTGAAAGCCGCGGCATCCCGCTAAACCATTGCTTTTCAACAACATCATCCTTTTGGCACAATGCTTGCTCCTAATACAAGCGAACAGGCCGCGAGCGGCAACATTCGACCGAAACAAGGAGTAAAAAAATGAAAAAATTGACAATGACATTTCTAATGGGCGGGATGCTCACGGTATTGTTGTCCGCAACGGCCGTCTTTGCACAGAGACAAAATTGCGACTCGAACGGGCGCCGGGACCGCAGTTACAACGAACGCAGTTACAACAACGCTTCGTATCAAAACCGCGATCAAAACCGCCGCCGCGGCGGCAATTACAGCGATGCGTATTATCAAGAGCAGAACCAGTCTGGTTATTACGACAATGGTTACATCTACGATAACCGTAGCACCTATCAAAAACACCGAAAGAAAATTAACTATGGTGTCTCAATTGGAGCGGGTACCATTATCGGTGCGTTGATCGGCGGTAAGAAGGGTGCCTTGATCGGTGCGGGAGCGGGAGTCGCTGCAGGTGCGATCATCACTAAGAAAACAAAACCAAAGACAATTTATTACGGTTACTAAACCGTTGATATTTGGTCACAAAAAAGCCCCGGTTGCTATGTACGGCAGCCGGGGCATTTTATTTCAGAACCGTACTTCGGTTAATAGGTATAAGCATTCGCCGCGATCATCGTATCTGCGATACGCTGACGGGCCGCGATCGTGTTGATTGGCGAGTTATTTTTGGTAAACCGCTTTAGAGCGACCAGCAAAGTACGGCCTTCGTCGCCTTCGGCGATGGCAGCGATGGTGTTTTTTGCTGCGGCTTCGATACGCTGAACTGCATCGTTGCAATAAACGCTCGCCATATCGATATAGCGTCCGGCGGCCTCTTCACCGTTCTTATCGGCGTATTTTTTTGCACGCAGGATGGCGGTTTCCATCTGATATGCGTCCATGATGATGTCCGCACAGTT
>JBEBGA010000077.1:0-10336 GCA_040081695.1 Pyrinomonadaceae bacterium | reverse complement strand
CGAAAATCGTGCCCGTTTGCAGATGCAGACGCCGACGCGTGTTTATTTTTACTGGTCGATCAAAGAAAACCCGTATCAACTGCTCAAACGCACGTTTGGCGATGACACGGGTAGCTACACGCTCGTGCTGAAACTGACAAATCTCCGTAACGACACCGAGGAAATTCACGCGTGCGAACCCGACGGCAATTGGTGGTTTAGCGTCGAGCCGGACGGCGAATATCAGGCCGAGGTCGGGTTTTATGCACCGAACCGCCCGTATTTCCGTATCGTCTATTCGAACACGGTCGTAACACCCCGCCGTAGCCCAAGTCCGCATCCGGCCAGCGAAGCCCGCTGGACCGTTTCGGCAAACAAGTTTGCTGAGGTGCTCGACGTTGCCGGTTTTTCGCGTGACGCTTTTGATGTAGCGATGGCCGGTGACGACATCTACGCCGCCGGGGACGCGACGCAGATGGCTTTCTCAAATTTTGTCGGAGCCAAACATGATCTAAACGGCGTTTCGGCCGAAGACATCCGTTACGCGATGATCGCCATCGCCGCCGGAGCGACGCTCGACGAGCTGCGTTTTCGCGTCAGCCCCGCGTTATTTGCGGTGCTCCAGGCAAATGCCGAAAAGCTTAACGCGGGCAAAGCGATGTCCGCACTTAGCGAGCATTTTGACATTGATGAAGCTGAGTTTGTCGAGGAAGAGTTTGGGGCGGCCGTGTTTGGTGCGAGCCTCGTCAATTTTCCGCGAACGCTCAAAACACGCACCGCGTCGGCAAAATATTCACCGCGATACAATCCGGTGAGCTCGCATAGCATTCGTTAGTTATTGCCCTATTCAAACAGGATGGGCAGGATCTACGGGATATTTGAATTTTATCCTGTCTATCTTGTCCATCCTGTTTTAATATACGCATAACAACTATGCCATTGGGATATTTCAGCCTCATCCTCCACGCTCATCTGCCTTTTGTCAGGCACCCGGAATACCCGTCGTTTCTTGAGGAAGACTGGCTTTACGAAGCCATCACCGAGGTCTATCTCCCGCTAATTTTCATTTTTCAAACGCTGCACGAGGCCGGGATAAAGCCGCGTCTTGCGATGAACGTCTCGCCGCCGCTGTGCGAGATGCTGGCCGACGAGATGTTGCAAACGCGTTACACACGCCATCTCGAAAACCTGATCGAGCTCGCACGCAAAGAAGAACATCGCACGCGAACCGAGTCACAGGATTTTTATGACGTAGCCAAAATGTACGTCGATAATCTGTCGGCGTCGCTCGACCTGTGGAACAACCGCTACAAACGCAACTTGATCACGGCGTTTCGTGAGCTGCAGGACGAAGGCGTGATCGAGATCATCACGTGCTGTGCGACGCACGGATTTATGCCGTTGATCTCGACGCAAGAGGCTCGCCGGGCGCAGGTTCAGATCGCGGTCGCCAATTACAAAAAGCATTTTCACCGACAACCCCGAGGCATCTGGCTCGCCGAATGTGCATACGAACCCGGAGTCGAAGACCTGCTCAAATCCGCCGGTATTGAGTACTTTATCTCGGACACGCACGCCATACTCTACGGCGATCCGCGTCCGCGTTACGGTGTCCACGCTCCGGTCGTTACGCCAAACGGAACCGCCGTTTTTGCCCGCGATGTCGAGACGAGCCAGCAGGTCTGGTCCGCTGAGATCGGCTATCCGGGCAACGATCTGTACCGCGAATTTTACCGCGACATCGGCTGGGACGCCCCGCTCGACCTCATCCGGCCGTATCTCGACGATGACGCAAACCGCAAGCATCTCGGCCTAAAATATCACCGCATCACCGGCCGCGACGTGCCGCAAAATCTAAAACAGCCGTACATCCCATCGCTTGCGAGAGACAAGGCCGCCGAGAACGCATCGCACTTTATAGGCGAACGCATAAAGCAGGCTCACAAACTACGCGAAACGTTCGAAGGCCACCCGCCGCTCGTCGTATCTCCTTATGATGCAGAGCTTTACGGCCACTGGTGGTTTGAGGGGCCGCAGTTCATCGATTTCTTTTTCAAAAAGATCCACTTTGATCAGGACGAGATCCAGTGCATCACGCCCGGCGATTTTCTCGACAGCGGCTTGCCCATCCAGGTCCAACAGCCCACCGCCTCAAGCTGGGGCGAAGCCGGCTATTACAAAGTCTGGATCAACGAAGGCAACTCATGGATGTACCCCCACCAACACGACGCCGAACGGAGGATGACGGAGTATGCGAACCGATTCTTGTCAGAACCGCCTGAGTCAGCGGGCGGGCAGAATGCCGGGGCTAACTGGCCCCCCGCTAACGCAGGGGGTTCTGACCCGTCCCGCATTTTGAACCAGATGGCCCGTGAACTATTACTAGCCGAGTCCTCCGACTGGGCTTTCCAGATCTATCAGGGCACAACGGTCGAATACTCCTCCCGCCGTTTCCAGTCGCACATCCAACGCTTTAACATGCTCGCCGCCATGCTCGACACCGGCGAGATCGACCACGACCTCTTGGCCGAAATCGAATCCCGCGATAATATCTTTCAAGAAATCGACTATAAAATTTATAGGAGTTAGACCGTGAACTCGGCCACCAGAAAACGAACGTATTATTTACTCAGCGTAATGATAGGGTTATTTTGCGTCGTTAGCGCTTGCGGACAGAAAAGCGCGGATCCAACTGACAAAACAAAAATGGAACAGACTTTCTTGATCTTTGACAAGCTGGAGGCTCAGGGCGTCGAAACTAATAAACCTTTACTCTACGGATACTTCTTTTTCGACCAAGATAAGACCAAACTCGAACGCCTTGCGGCAATTCTTATTGATCAAAAATATTCACTCGTCCGATTGGAAAAAATTGAGGCCGCGAAATTTATACTTCACGTGGAAAAGGCGGAGGTTCACTCAGGAAATTCACTCCTCCAAAGAGAAGAGGAACTTCGATCGTTAGCCCGCAGGTTTTTGGTGGCAAACTATGATGGATGGGACGTTGGAAATACCGACCCAACGAAACCGTTGGTCACTAATGATTCATTCCGTCAGTTCATGAATTCTAAGAAAGGTAACGATCTATTCGATCTCGGAATACGGCTGTATGATTTGGAAATAAATGATCGGGCCACAGAAGTTTTTACCGAATGCTTAAAACAGAAGATAAAGCCGGACATATCTTCCTACAAACTTGGCGTAACACTATTTGAACTTGGAAAGCCCGACGAAGCTATTTTCCACTTGGAGCAAGCCGTAAAGTTCGATCCAAAATATACCGATGCTTATTTCAATCTCGGAACAATTTATTACGACTTACGAAAGTATCAGAAGTCGCTTGATAACCTGGAAACTGCCAATAGGCTTCGCCTAAACGATGACGATACCCTGTACGGAATCGCTGCGAATCAATATGCGCTTGGTAAATTTTCACTATCTCGTGAGAACTGTACGAAAGCATTGGAGCTCAACCCTAAAAATGAAAAGGCAAAAGCATTACTTGAAATGTTACGAGGAAAATAGCGAAGCCTTCGACGTAGTCATAGAAAGACATTCAGATGGCTTCGTTTCATATCCTCTCGGATTGAAAGGGGTTGTCGTCGGACAAGGCGATACTTATGAAGAAACTTTAGCTGATGTCAGGTCGGCAATAGATTTTCATATTGAGACATTTGGTGCGCAGGGATATCATAGGAGTACTTATCGTCCCTAAAGCATTCCCATTCTTCGAATTTGCCTAAATTCCCGCTTAAAGCTATTCTTATTGTTTTGTATCTCGGAGAAAATTATGGTTGAGAAAGGTGTGGAGATAGCTCCCGCAGAAGGTAAATTGGGTGTTTTGCTTGTCGGCTTGGGTGCCGTGAGCACTACTTTGGTTGCGGGTGTCGAGGCGGTCAAACGCGGTATTTCGGCTCCGGTCGGGGCGTTGACGCAGATGGGCACGATCCGTCTGGGCAAACGCACGGACGATCGCGCACCGCTGATCAAGGATTTTGTGCCGCTCGCAAGCCTCGACGACATCGTCTTTGGCGCTTGGGATATTTTTCATGACAGCGCCTACGACGCGGCGATGAACGCCGGCGTTTTGGACAAAGACCTGCTCAATCAGCTTTCCGAGCCGCTCTCGAGCCTCAAGCCGATGGCCGCTGTGTTTGAGCAAAACTACGTCAAACGCATCACCGGCGAAAATGTAAAGACAGGCAAGAACAAGATGGACCTGGCGGAGCAGTTGATCGCCGACATCGCTAAGTTCAAATCCGAAAATAATTGCTCACGCCTCGTGATGGTCTGGTGCGCATCGACCGAGATCTACATCGAAGAAGGCGAGATACACCAGTCGGTCGCGTCGCTTGAAAAAGCGATGTACGACAACGACCCGATGATCGCCCCGTCGATGATCTACGCATACGCCGCACTCAAATCGGGTGTGCCGTTTGCGAACGGTGCCCCAAATCTGACGGTGGATATCCCGGCGCTTACAGAGCTTGCCGATCAAACCAAGATGCCGATCTGCGGTAAAGATTTTAAGACCGGCCAGACGCTGATGAAAACCATCCTCGCCCCGGGCCTGAAATCGAGAATGCTCGGCCTCGACGGCTGGTACTCGACCAACATCCTCGGCAACCGCGACGGCGAAGTGCTCGACGACCCTGAGAATTTCAAATCTAAAGAGGTCTCAAAACTTTCGGTTCTCGAACATATTTTCCAGCCCGAAACCTATCCCGACCTGTACGGCAATTTTTCGCACGTCGTCCGCATCAACTATTATCCGCCCCGCGGCGATAACAAAGAGGGCTGGGACAACATTGATATTTTTGGCTGGCTTGGCTACAAGATGCAGATCAAGATCGACTTCCTCTGCCGCGATTCGATCCTCGCCGCACCGCTTGCTCTCGACCTTGCGCTCTTTATGGACCTCGCACAGCGTGCCAATATGAAAGGCATCCAGGAATGGCTGTCGTTCTACTTCAAAGCACCGCAGACCGCACCGGGACTGTATCCCGAGCACGATCTCTTTATCCAGTTGATGAAGCTGAAGAACACTCTGCGTCACCTTCGTGGTGAAGAGTTGATCACACATCTGGGACTCGAATATTACGACTAGGCGTCCGCCTAAACAACCAATCGCTCTTTGATTCCACAAAAAGTTTAAACTTTTTGTTGTTTTTCGGTTGCGCTGGATTTATTTTATGTGCTAAACCTTAGATTGGTGCGGGCCTTCATACTCGCGGCCACTCTCTGGGCTTGAGTACCCTCCTATTTCCAAAGTCCAGCCAACGATACATCTTTTGAAATCATCATTACAGACGACAGACTTGTCGCCGGAGATGACCGGCAAGTTTGGATTGAAAATACGTTCTAGTGCTGAGAGGTAACTAACCTCTCGAGGTAAAGAGATGAAACAGGAATCGGCTAAGAAAAAAGAATCTTCAGACAAGGGAATTTTGCTGGACCCCGAGCGCAAGAGCCCGAGGGCGGCGGAATTTGAGGACAAGCTTTCGAGCTTGATCGTCGGCCAGGAACGAGCGGTTCGCCGAATGAGCGGGCTGTTCCAGATCTATCTGGCCGGATTAAATAATCCGTCGCGTCCGATCGGCACGATGCTTTTCCTCGGGCCGACCGGTTCGGGTAAGACCCGCGTCGTAGAGGCCGCATCCGAGGTGCTATTCAATGAATCTTACACGGTCGTCAAGATCGATTGTGCTGAGTTTCAGCATTCGCACGAGATCGCCAAGCTGATCGGCTCGCCTCCGGGCTACCTCGGCCATCGCGAAACTTCGCCGATGCTGACTCAGGAAAATCTGGACAAGGCTCACACCGACGAGACCAAGCTGACGTTCGTGTTGTTTGACGAGATCGAAAAAGCTTCTGATTCGCTGTGGCAGCTGCTGCTCGGCATCCTCGACAAAGCGACATTGACGCTCGGCGACAACCGCCGCGTGGATTTTTCTAAGACCGTTGTCATCATGACGTCGAATCTCGGAGCCCGCGAAATGTCCGAGATGATCTCCGGCGGCATCGGCTTTGCTCCGACAAAAACCGATCAAGCCAAGGACGACAACGAGATCGACACCAAGATCTACCGCACCGCACTCGAAGCTGCAAAACGTAAGTTCTCACCGGAATTTATGAACCGCATCGACAAGGTGGTCGTTTTCCGAAGTTTGAAAGAACATCACCTTCGCCGCATTCTCGATATCGAGCTGCGATCGGTCCAGGACCGCATCACCGAATCGGCGGGGACGAAGTTTGCTTTTGAGTGTACCGATGAAGCCAAGGAATTTTTGCTTGGCGAGGGCATCGACCTCAAATACGGAGCCCGTCACCTCAAACGCGCCATTGAGCGGTTCCTAGTCTATCCGCTGTCCAACCTCGTCGCGACCGAACAGGTCGAGACCGGCGATCTGGTGATGGTCGATTTTGACGGGTCAACGGACGCTCTGACATTTACCAAGCAGGCCGGAAAGATGATCGTCGCCGACACTCCTGACCGTGATGACGATGTTGACCAGCCGCTGATAAATGCCGATGCTGTCGGACTGCCGCTGCCGGCTTCGCAAGTCGCTGCGGGCATGAGCAAATCCAAGAGCGAGCAGAACGACGCCTAATATGGGTTTCTAATAACACTTTTAGGGAGCGAATATTCGCTCCCTTTTTATTTTGCCCAATTAAGCGATCGGCCAACCGCCTCGTGCCATCTGTCCGTTAGAGCTTTTGCATCACTAGCCGACATCTGGGGCTCGAACTTACGGTCCGCCTGCCAATGCTCGGTGAGTTCCTCTTTTGATCCCCAAAACTCAACGGCCAGTCCCGCCAGGTAAGCCGCACCAAGCGCCGTCGTTTCGGCTGTTTTCGACAGCACGACAGGTATTTGTAAGATGTCTGACTGAAATTGGAGCAGAGCGTCATTCCGGGTCGCGCCGCCATCGACGCGGATCTCGGTCAGGTCGGCATTTGAATCCGCATTCATCGCTGTCAGCAGATCTGCGGTTTGAAAGGCGATCGATTCGACAGCAGCACGGGCAATGTGAGCTTTTCCTGTACCGCGTGTAAGCCCGATGATCAGCCCGCGAGCATCCTGATCCCAGTGTGGTGTTCCAAGTCCGGCAAACGCCGGGACGAAATACACGCCGCCGTTATCCGAGACGGACGCCGCGAGAGCCTCGACATCGGACGACTGCTCGATCACACCGAGCGAATCACGCAGCCACTGGATCACGGCACCGCCGATAAAAACACTGCCCTCGAGAGCGTATTCGGTCACGCCCCCAACCTGCCAACCAATGGTCGAAAGCAAACGATGCTCAGATGCGACGGGAGCGGTGCCGACGTTTTGCAGCATAAAACAGCCGGTGCCATAAGTGTTTTTAGTTGAGCCTGCGTCAAAACACGCTTGCCCAAAAAGAGCGGCCTGCTGGTCACCCGCTATCCCTGCGATCTTGATACCTTTTAGCTCATCGATCTCGGCCTCGCCATATATCTCGGACGACGAACGCACCTCAGGCAAGATTCCTCGCGGCACGTCAAAGATCGCAAGCAGCTCGTCATCCCACTCAAGCGTGTTGATGTTATAAAGCATCGTCCTCGACGCGTTGGACGGATCTGTGATGTGGAGCGTGCCGTTGGTAAGTTTCCATACGAGCCATGTGTCGACCGTACCAAATGCAAGTTCGCCGTTCACAGCCCTCTCGCGAACGCCCGGCATATTATCGAGTAGCCACTTGATCTTGCTGGCCGAAAAATAAGCATCAACCTCAAGGCCGGTCTTTGTGCGGATCAAATCGCCCTGAGCCTCTCGGGTCTCGTTGCAGATGTTAGAGGTGCGGCGGTCCTGCCAGACGATGGCATTGTGGATTGGTTCACCGGTTTTGCGATCCCAGATAATCGTCGTCTCTCGTTGATTAGTTATCCCGACTGCGGCTATGTCAGCAGCCGTTAGGTTTGCTTTTGTTAGTGCATCGACAGCCGTACCAACTTGTGACTGCCATATCTCTAGCGGGCCATGCTCGACCCAGCCGCTTTGCGGATAGATCTGGGTGAATTCTTTTTGGCCGACAGATACTACACTACCGTTGTGGTCAAAAACTATCGCCCGACTGCTCGTCGTGCCTTGGTCTAATGCGAGAATGTAAGACATATCGTGATAGGCATATATGAAGCGTTATATTTTATCCAATGCTTGCGTTAGATCATCGATCAGGTCGTTAACATCCTCGACACCGACTGAGAGGCGTATCAAACCATCGGTGATCCCTGCTTCTAGCCGGTCTTCACGCGGTATCGGGGCGTGGGTCATCGAAGCGGAGTGCTGCAGGATGGTCTCGACGCCGCCGAGCGAAGTCGCCAGCGTGCAAAGCCGGACGCTGTTCGCAAACGTCTTGCCGGCTTCTACTGTTCCGAGGTCGAGCCCGATCATCCCGCCGTAGCCGCCCGGCATCTGCCGCTTCGCGATCTCGTGATTTTGATGCGATTCTAGTCCCGGATAATACACTGCCTCGACCTGTGGATGATCACCGAGCATATTTGCTATAGCAAAGGCATTAGAGTTGTGCCGCTCCATCCTCAGAGCAAGCGTCTTGATACCGCGAATGACAAGCCAAGCGACCTGTGGGGCGATGTTGCCGCCGTAAAATTTATTCGCACCGTGACGTGCCGCCTCGACGACCTCACTCTTGCCCACCAGTACGCCGGCCGTCAGGTCGCTGTGGCCGCCGAGGTACTTTGTCGCACTGTGAATTACAGCGTCAACGCCAAGCTCGCAAGGCCGCTGATTGAATGGGGTCGCAAACGTGTTGTCGGCAACAGTTGCGATGCCGTGTTCGCGGGTAATGGCCGTAACAGCCTCGATGTCAGTGATGAGGACGAGCGGGTTTGTCGGGGTCTCGATCCAAAACAGTTTTGTGTTTGGCTGGATCGCTGCTCGATAATTTTCAGCCGAGGTCGCGTCGACAAATGTCGTCTCGATATTGAACCGCTCTTTTAGATGGTGCAGAAAATTGGTGGTGGTCGCATACATCGACTGCGGGGCGACGATATGCTCGCCGGATTTTACCAGTGTAAGGATCGCGGCTGAGACAGCAGCCATACCCGAGGCGAGTGCAAGGGCGGCGTCGGTATTTTCGAGTTCCGCAACGGCGGTTTCTAATGCCCGTTGGGTAGGATTTCCGAGCCGTCCGTAATAGTATCCATCTTTTTCCTCGTTATGGATCGCGGCACCCTCGTCGGCATCCGTAAATGCATACACCGAAGCAGGGTATATCGGCACCGATAAAGCCCCGTAGTGTGAGGAATGGTCGTCGCCGGCATGGACCGCCTTTGTGTACATCGATCTGTCACCCATTTCGTTTAAATGCTCCTTTCCCGACAATCGTAAAACTAAACGCCGCGAATCGCAATCCGGCACATCGGATGGCTAAATTGCAATACATATATGGATGACGTAATATGAGATAGTCACATTATGCAGGAATCAACATTTACCGCCCTCGAACATCTTTTTTTAGCCTTATCCGACAAGACCCGTCTGCGGCTTCTTGCTCTGATGGTTGACGGTGAGGTGCCGGTCGGTGTCCTGGCCGAGAGCCTAGGCGAAAGCCAGCCAAAGATCTCGCGGCACCTCGCTTACTTGCGTAGCGCCGGGCTCGTTTCAACCCGCCGCGAGGGCAAATGGATCTATTACGGTCTCGAAGACAACATGGATGATGCCGTCACGCGTGTGCTCAATGCAACGCTGCGTTCGATCTTGTCGGACGGTAACGAATCGACTGTCAGCCAGCCTGTTGTGTATGAAGAGTATGTTTACGAAGAGAGCGTAAGCGACAGCGAAGAATATGTGTCTGATTGGGTTCCGCAAGAGCTAGAGATCCACTTACTCTAATTCATCGCTATTGCCATACGGACAATGGCGGCAAATGTTGTTGCAGCAATGGCCGCGATTTAGCAGGTAACGCCGGGTCAGAACCATCAGCCCCTCGTCAAAATAGAAATCCAGGCCCTCAACAAAAGTCTCAGCCTGCTCGCTTGTGTCCACCGCTTGTAGTTGACTATCTTGCATACAAACCCAGAAACTCCTTGTTGCCCTCTGCTCCGGTGATAGGCGATTCGATCAGCCCCTCTACTTGCAAACCCAGCTCAACCGCAAAATCATTTATCTCAGCGACCACCCGCTCGTGCTTTTCCGTGTCGCGGACGATGCCGCCTTTGCCGACTTCGCCACGCCCTACCTCAAACTGTGGTTTGATGAGCACGACCAGCTTTCCGGTTGGCTTGAGCAGTGGCAAAATAGCCGGAATTATTTTTGTGACCGAGATGAATGAGACATCCATCACCGCCAGATCAAATTGCTTGTCAAAAT
>JBEBGA010000385.1:0-2731 GCA_040081695.1 Pyrinomonadaceae bacterium | reverse complement strand
GCGATCAGCGTCAAGCCGATACCCGTAAGTCCTGCCAATTTCCGTTCGCGTAACAAGAGACTTACAACACCAAGCACAAATGAACTGACAAGGATCAAATGCAACAACGCCCGAATATATGGCACGGGGTAGATCTCACGAAGCTCCGGCATCGTCAACACCCACGGAAAATGGAAGCAAAGCACCGCCCCAACCCCTATCGCACCCAACGTCACCGAAAGAGCACCGCTGATCCATCCGTTGCCGAAGTTTTTGGGTTGTTCTGCTCCGGTCATGTTTGGTGAACGCCCCTTTTACCTAGGTTGCTATAGGCTCATCGATCTGGCTCTTCAATCCGTCAGGTAAACCCACCCATAAATGTGGATGAGACTCAACCAAACGCGAAATATCGCCAAGATCTTTGAAACGTTTGCTCCCTCGCCGAGTCGGATCGCTCCAGGCCATGATCTTGCCAGCCAAGGTATCTTCGAGGCTCGCGACCCGAAGCAAAATCCCATGCACATCAGCTGCGATGCCACGCTCGGCAAAGTCCCTGTAGGAAGACTCCGTCGTCAATTGGATACTGATCTTTGATTTTCCCTTAAAGTTGATCGACCACTCAAATGTTTCAGATTTAAAACCTGCCTGTTTCAAGACCGCCTCTGCTCGCTCGATCGAATCAGCAGCAACTACAAAATCAACATCCTGTGTGACCATCGGCTCTGCGGCCCAATGGTTTACAGCGACGCCACCGATCGCACACCAAAGAATGTCCGCTTTTTCGAGCGCGTCTACAAACTGCATCACATCATCTGTGCCGCCTACCGTTTGCCAGTCGTAGAATTGTTTTTCGGTCATAAAGCTCTGGGCAAATAATAAAGGATTCGCTAGCCGCCGGAAACAGCGGTAAAAATGGCAACTTCATCCGCCCACTCAACTTCGGTGTTCGGCGTGGCGTAACACTCATTGACGGCAAATTTGAGATCTAGGTTTGCCAAACCCGGATAGTCAGCGATGAGCCGGTCCACGATGCCAGAAACCGTTGTTCCCGAAATCAATTGAGCAATCTCGGTGTCGCCAACGAGTTCAGCCGTCAATCCGAAAAATCGTACCCTAACTGCCATTTTCTACTTGATCGCACCAGCGATTGGACTCGAGGCCGAAGCGTATAGCCGCTTCGGCATTCTTCCTGACAAA
This sequence comes from Pyrinomonadaceae bacterium, assembly GCA_040081695.1. Classification (GTDB taxonomy): domain Bacteria; phylum Acidobacteriota; class Blastocatellia; order Pyrinomonadales; family Pyrinomonadaceae; genus OLB17. The sequence goes on along the minus strand of JBEBGA010000385.1, from coordinate 1,555 downwards.
TAACCTAAACGTCCGGCTTCGACGGCTAGTTTCATTGCCGTTGCCATTTGGGCGGCGTCGCCGGCTTCGGCGATGGCGGTGTTCATTAGGATGGCGTCGGCGCCGAGTTCCATGGCGATGGCAGCGTCGGATGGTACGCCTACTCCGGCATCGACAATTATAGTTGCGTCGGGTAGTTGCTCGCGCATGATGCGGAGATTCGAAGGATTTTGCACGCCCATTCCCGAGCCGATCGGGGCGGCGAGCGGCATTACGGCCGGGCAACCGGCGTCGAGCAGCTTTTTGGCCATGATCAGGTCGTCGGTAAAATACGGGAGCACGATGAAGCCTTCATCAACGAGAATTTTAGCGGCGGCGAGCGTTTGTTCATTGTCAGGCAGTAGCGTGATCGGGTCGCCGATGACCTCGAGTTTGATCCATTCGGTATCGAGAGCTTCGCGAGCAAGGCGGGCGGTGCGAATGGCGTGTTCGGCGTCGTAGCAGCCAGCGGTGTTTGGAAGTATCTTCACCTTCGGGTCCAGATGATCCAAAAATGACTCCGCCGAACCGTCCAGCGGCACACGATTGACCGCGACCGTCACCATCTCTGCTCCCGAAGCCGCGTGGGCCGACGCCATTTCGGCGTACGAACGGTACTTCCCGGTTCCGATTATCAGCCGCGAAGAAAAGGTCGTCCCGGCAAGTGTAAACTGATCTGACATATTCAAAACAATTTTCACGCAAACGCTCAAAGAACGCAACGAACCCCAACCATGAACGACCAGGACGGAGCGACCTCAATGCGATCCCGCGGAACAAAGGTGTTCGTAACGCTGCAACAAAATTTGGCATCCATGGCACCGATGGCCCATTTTGACGGAGGTTTGGTCCAGCCGTTGGTAAGTTTGAATTTTAGACGATATACCAGCATATAAATCTTGACAAAAAGCAATATGTATGATACAGTGTTTTATGTGTGACACCTACGGCCTGTGGCACATATGTGTTGTGTTTTTTTATTTTCGGTGAAACAGCGAGGTAAAACAGCTCTTAAGTACAGCATTAGCACCCGTTGTGCGAAAATCCTTGTTTCACGCTTATCTCTATTTTTGCAGGTATTTAGATCATGAGACGAACCATCAATATTTCGGTACCCGAAGAAATGTATGACTATATCGTTGACCCTGACCGTTTTGGCTCGGTTAGCGAATATATCCGCCGCCTCGTCGAGCGCGACCGGCAGGAGCGAGCGGATTATGCTGCTCGCCCGAGGATCGAGCCGATGCGGGCAAATGACTGCCTGACCATCGGTGCAGCTCTTGAGCAACTGGACAAGCTCAAAGCGATTTTGGAGCAAAGATAGGATTTTCGCGATACGCCATATATGCGGTCTATGCGGGCGGAGCCGCGGCAGATAATAGCGCCGCATAAGAAGGGTAACCTGCTTCTCGCCCCTTTACGTTTCTTTACATTTTCTCGGCTAAAATAGTATTATGAACGTCTAACCGCTGTAGTCATTTTTGGGCCGTCTGGCCTGCTTGAAAAGTAGCTTGATTTAGAGCACACAATTGTAGTA
>JBEBGA010000076.1:0-10379 GCA_040081695.1 Pyrinomonadaceae bacterium | reverse complement strand
TCCACCCTGACCCGACTAAGCGCGAAACAATTGCTGCAAATCTACGAAAAAAATCATGCATAAATATTAGAGACCTCTTATTTGTTCTTGGTGCGTTCGTCTTGCTCGTCGGAAACATCTTTTGCCTCTTGGGCAAGCTGAACCATCTCACCGCGACGTTCTTCGAGCTCTTTGTCGTCGAGATCCTCGACATCGAGAAAACGGTTGTCGGCGTCTTTGAGCGCACAGATCAGCTCGTCCAACTTGAGCTGCACCGCCTGTGAATCGCGGTTTTGCGTATTCTGAATTAGGAACACCATCAGAAAAGTGATGATCGTCGTGCTCGTGTTTATGACCAATTGCCAGGTATCGCTAAAGCCAAACAGCGGGCCCAAAACTGCCCAGACAATGATCGTCGTTGCCGCCAAAATAAATGTGACCGGCCGGCCCGCTAGGTGGGCAACCTCTTTTGCAAATCTGGTGAAGAATGATGGTTTGCTGGATGACATATCTTTCCGTCCCCTAAAGAAAATTGATACCTTGTCTCAACTCAATGAATATCACATACCAGAGCCAAATCAAGCGCAAAAAAGTTTTACCCGCTCTCGCGGGTAAAACATTTGCGTTATAACGGTTTTGGGTTAGACTCTTCGTCCTCTGACCAATTGCAGGATCAGCACGACTAACGCCACGACCAACAAAATATGAATGAGATTGCCGGTCGCCACACCCGCAAAGCCGAATCCAAGTGCCCACAGCACCAACAGAATTAAGATAATTGTCCAAAGCATAATATTTTTCTCCTCGATATCGCCCGGCATTTCGGGCGCTGCAAACTGGGATGTGTTTATTAGCTAAACATACCCATCGAGGAGCCGTCTGTATGCTGGCACACTTAACTTCAGCTTTGGAGGTTTTTCGGGGCGGTGTTTTGCCAAGCGAGGTTCAAGGCTTGGCGAACGGCGGCTTCGTCTGCGTCGGCGAGTGTGATGACGGTCGCTCCGCCCTCGCCCCATTTGCCCGCCGCGGGCTTGGACGCCGGTTCCATTCGCAGAAAATCCTGTTGCTGCGTAGGCGTGAGCGCCGCCATGCCGTGAGATCCGTCCGGATAGCCCAATGTCGCGAAGATCTTGTTACCCACGCGAAAGTCAGGATGGTTCATATGCGACCGCTCCTCGGCATCGGGAAAGCTAAGCGCGATCTGGCGAAATTCATCAGGTGTCATAGAAAGAGTTTTACCACAAAGGCATAACAAAGGACACAAAAAAAACGGCGGAGTGTGGGCTCCGCCGTAAAGGTTACCGTGGGAAAGTAAAGTGTTCTAAAGCTTGAATCCGCCGCGGGTCAGCATTGTCTCAAAACCCGGCTTATCGACCGACTTGACGTATGCGTCCATCGGCTCGACGGCACCGCTTTGTACGTGTTCGTAGAGAGCGTCGTTGAGCATTACCATTCCGTGATTTTTTCCGGTCTGCATTGCGGACGGTATTTGGAACGTTTTGCCTTCGCGGATGAGGTTTGAGATCGCGGGGGTGACAATCAGGACCTCGAGAGCGGCGACGCGTCCTCCGCCTTTTTTCGGCAGCAGCGTCTGGGCGATAACGCCTTTTAAAGACTCGGAAAGCATCACGCGGATCTGCTGCTGACGGTCTGCGGGGAATTGATCGATGATGCGGTCAACGGTCGAAGCAGCGGTCGTCGTGTGCAGCGTACCAAAGACCAAGTGGCCCGTTTCAGCGGTCTCAATAGCGATCGAGATAGTTTCGAGATCACGCATTTCGCCGACGAGCACGATGTCCGGGTCTTCGCGAAGCGCGGCACGCAGGGCGTCTTTGAACGAATCGGTGTGATTATGGACCTCACGCTGATTGACCAGACATTTCTGATTGTCGTGGACAAACTCGATCGGGTCTTCGATAGTGATGATGTGATCCTCACGCTGTTTGTTGATCGAATCGACCATCGCACACAGCGTCGTCGATTTACCCGAGCCGGTCGGCCCGGTCACAACTACCAATCCTTTGGACAGCGTGCATAGGTCCATGATCGCCTTAGACAGGTTGAGCTGCTCGGCGGTCAGGATCTTTGAGGGGATGATGCGGAAAACTGCACCCATTCCTTTTCTGTCTTCGAAAATATTGCAGCGAAAACGCGCCATGCCCGGTATTTCGTATGCGAAATCGGTGTCGCTGCGAGCGGCAAATTCTTCTTGATTACGGGCTGGCATGATCGACGTCAGCAGCTCGCGCATTGCCTCGGGCGTCAGTACAGCATCGCCCTCTTGCAACGGTTTCATCCTACCGTCTTTGCGGACCATCGGCGGCACGCTTACCGACAAATGTAGATCGGACGCACCGATCTCTGCCATTTTCATAAACAACGCATCCATCTTTGCGGCTTCGCTTGCGTTTGCCGGGGCGGCTACAAAAGCTGCTTCGACGGGAGCTGCGGCAGGCGGCGGAGCGGATACTGGCATCGCGGGAGGCGGAGTGTGAACGGGCGTTTGTTCCATCATAGGTATTTCCTGTGGGGCGTTTTGGACAGGTGCGGGCTCGACAGGAGCGTCAAAGGCGGGTATGTCATAAACGGGCTGCTCGAATTGTATCTCAGCCGGCGGAGTGTATTCTGCAGGGACAAAATCATCGCGCCGGCGAAGCGGTATCTCAGGTGCCGAGTCGGAAAATACGGTCTGATACTCAGGGTCATTAACGGACACGACCTCGACCTTTTCTTCATCCATCGCGACATATTCCGGAGCCGACTCAGGCTTTTCCATCAGCATATCCGCGAGGCTCGCGACCTCGGCAGATTCGCTTACTGTCAGATCGTAAGCGGATGACGAGCTTTCAAATTCGTATGGCGTTTGAACCTCAGGCTCAATTGCCGGTTCAGGCGTTGATTCGATCTCCGGCATCGGAGCGGGTTCCGGCTCTGGCTCCGGTTTTGAAAATGTATGTTCGACGACCGGCGTCGGGTATGTAGGTGCGACCTCCGGCAAGGGCTGCGGAACGGAGATCGAGCCATCCGAATCGCCGAGCAGCGGGCGGATCGTGACATTAAATCCGGCCGAAGATTTCTGCACCGTAAAATTAAAATTGCCGAGCTGATGCGGATGCACAAACTCGATCTCCGGCTTGTGGGGCAGCTCAGATTTCACAGCGGCCGGTATCAGCGGAAACACCATCGTGCTGATCTGCGTCCCTAAAAGCGGCACATTTGCGACATCGCTGGTGCGATTTTCGGCCACTAAGTAGGGATTTTTATTGGGTTCAAGACGCAGTTCGTCGCTGCACGAAGACAGAAGAGTTTTTAGATAATTGTTGAGAATGTCCATATTTCGATGGGTTTCTAAGCCGTCGGGCCCGGCCAATAAATTGTGAGTAGATGAGAGCCGGAGCGGCTCAATTAGAATAATAACACAGTTTAACTGTGTTTGTCATTAGAATAATACGCTTGGAGTACCAACTTTAGTTGGCAATGGCTGGGAGGAGGCCTGCTAAAGCAGGGACTTCGAGCTAGACCGTAACCGATTCGCGATATTCACCCCAGACGGAGCGTAGCCGGTTGCTGATCTCGCCGACGGTAACCTCGGCTTCGACGGCGGTGAGTATGCGTGGCAGTAGATTCTCAGTGCCGTTCGCGGCGTCCTCAATAGCTTTTAGAGCGACTTCGGCGTTCGCAGCGTTTCGCCTTGCACGGATGGCTTGCAGTCGGGCTACCTGATCGCGTTCGATCTTTTCGTCGATACGCATGACGGGTATGGCTTCTTCCTCAGCCTGAAATTTATTAACGCCTACGACGATGGCGTCTTCGGTTTCGACTGCCCGCTGATAATCGTACGCAGCCTCTTGTATCTCATTTTGCACGTATCCAAGCTCGATCGCCCGCAACATACCGCCCATCGCGTCGATCTTTTCGATGTAATCGACAGCGGCTCGTTCAAGCTGGGTGGTCAGTTCTTCGATAGCGTAGCTGCCGGCAAAAGGATCGACCGTGTCGGCAACACCCGATTCATAAGCGATCACCTGCTGCGTACGCAGAGCGATGCGGGCGGCGTTTTCAGTTGGTAATCCGAGAGCCTCGTCGAGCGAATTCGTATGCAGACTCTGGGTCCCGCCAAGCACCGCCGCAAGCGCCTGTATCGTCGTCCGCACGACATTCACCTCCGGCTGTTGGGCCGTCAGCGTCGAACCGGCCGTCTGCGTGTGAAACCGCAGCATCAGCGATTTTGGATTTACGGCGCCAAAGCGGTCTCGCATTATCCGTGCCCACAGACGGCGAGCGGCTCGGAATTTTGCTATCTCTTCGAGCAGATTGTTGTGCGAATTAAAGAAAAACGATAGACGTGGAGCAAAATCATCGACCTTTAATCCTACGCTGATCGCGGCATCGACATAACAAATGCCGTCGGCGAGCGTAAAAGCGATCTCCTGAGCCGCGGTTGAACCTGCTTCGCGAATGTGATAACCGGAGATCGAGATCGTGTTCCAATTTGGAACCTCAGCGGCACAGTATGCGAATGTATCTGTGATCAAACGCAGGCTCGGTTTTGGCGGATAGATGTATGTTCCGCGAGCGATGTATTCTTTGAGGATGTCGTTTTGTATCGTGCCCGAGACCTTATCAAAACCAACGCCCTGCTTACGTGCGACAGCCAAATACAAACACAAAAGCGTTGACGCAGTTGAGTTTATCGTCATCGACGTCGAAACCTGATCGAGCGGTATGCCGTCAAACAGCGTCAGCATATCGTCCAGGCTGTCGATGGCGACTCCGACCTTGCCGACCTCACCGGCAGCCAAGCTGTCATCCGAATCAAGCCCTATCTGCGTCGGCAGGTCAAATGCAACGCTCAAACCGGTCGTGCCTTGCGAGAGCAGATATTTGTAACGTGCGTTCGACTCTTCCGCAGTGGCAAACCCGGCATATTGCCGCATCGTCCAAAACTGTCCGCGATACATACTCGGCCGCACGCCGCGTGTATAAGGAAAATCGCCCGGAGTCCCGAGGTCTTGACCGTAATCGACCGGCGTCACATTTTCCGGGTTAAAATCATTAGGCAATTCGATGCCCGATGAGGTTTGAAAGCTCTCGCGTCGCGTTTTCGCCATATTTCCGATAGATTAACATAAGAGCGTGTATCACCTTGAATTACTTTAACTATTTCACCGAGATCGAAGACACATTTATCCGCCGCCGGGCCAAAAATCTGTTTCTCAGCCCTTTGGATTGGGCTTTGATCGAAATGTGGCAGGAACGCGGCATCCCGCTACACATCGTCCTGCGGTCTATCGAGTCGGTTTTTGATGTTTTTGACAAACAACCCATCGGAACGCGTACGATCAAAAGCCTTTTTTACTGCCGCGAAGAGGTCGAGGTGCAGTACGCCGAATGGTTGCGTTCGCAGGCAGGGAAATCGACGGGCTCTGAATCCGAAGCTGAAAATGCATATTCGCCCGAGGCAATATCGGCTCATATCGCGTCCGCTATTGAGTCGCTGAGATCCAACAAAACAGTCGGCCTTACCGAGGACATTGCCCGTGCTGTCGCAAGGCTTGAGGAACTGTCGGCAAATCTTACCGGGGATGCCGAGACGGTCGATTCGACGCTTGGGGATATCGAAAAATTACTCGATAGAGCGATGCTTACAAATTGGGAATCCGTGCATCTAAAAAGTGTCGAGAAAGAAGTTGCGGCCCAGCTTCGCGGTTACAAAGCCGAGATGGAACCCGCCGCTTACAAAAATACTTTCGAGCTGATGCTGCTCAAACGCCTCCGCGAAGAGGCAAATATCCCGCGGCTCGGCCTGTTTTATTTATGAGAAAGTTCGTCGCTATCATTTTCGTCACGCTGCTATTTACTACATTTTCATCAGCCCAAACCAAACCTAAACCAAAGCCAAGATCGACCCCTATCAAGGTGGCTCCGTCGGTCGATAAAGGTATCGTTTCTGGACGGACATACACAAACAAGACCTTCAAATTTGAGGTCACGTTTCCAAACACATGGCTAATCCCGGGCGATGATTTCGAAGCGTATATGAAAAAACAGGGCTTTGACCTGGCGTTAAAAGCACCCGATTCACTCCCGCCGGTATCGAAGGCAAAGGTGGACCAGGCGATAAAAAATGTCCAGATCCTGCTGACCGCGTACCGCTCGATGCCGGGTGAGACGGACAACGCTATCGTCCGTATCTCGGTCGAGAACCTGGTTTTAAATCCGCAGATCAAAGACGCGGTCGATTATTTTGACGCGATCCGCGCGGGTTTTGCGTCGATGAAACTGCCCGCCGATTTTAAATATTCTGAGACCCAAGCCGAAAAGCTTGGCACGATGCAGTTTGGTTATCTCGACACATCGACTAACGCGGGCAAAAAGCGGATGTATGCGACCGTGCGGGACGGTTTTGCGGTGATGTTTACGATCTCGTATTCAAAAGACGCCGATCTGCAGACGCTGCGGGGCGTTCTCGAACAAGGCAATTTCCGTCTCAAATAGCCGTCAGGTTTGTTTTGCCCGCAATTTGTGATACAAAGACAAGGTTCACGTGCCTGTTATTGACTTTGGGCGGTGAACCAAAAATTTGAGCAAATATTACACAAAAGGCGACGCCATTGAGGCAAAGATCGAAAAGATCGTACCTCGCGGGCTTGGGTTGGCATTTGCCGAGAATCTGACGATCCTCGTGCCGCTGGCGGCTCCCGGTGACGTTGCGAAGGTTCGCATCCGCGACATCAAGAAAAAGCGGATGGCTTTTGCCGACATCGTCGAGCTAAAAGAGCCCGGCCTAAAGCGCATCGCTCCGCCTTGCCCGCATTACGGCGTCTGCGGCGGCTGCGACTTTCAGCATCTGTCATACGAGGCCCAACTTGAGGCCAAATCCGGCATCATCCGCGACTGTCTGCACCGCATCGGCAAGATCGAATACGACGGCGACATCCCGGTCATCGCCAGCCCGCAGCAGTTCGAATACCGCTCACGAGCCCGCTGGCACGTTGACCGCGAAAAGCAAAAGATCGGCTATTTTGCCCGCGATTCGCATAACGTGATCGACATTGCGAGTTGTCCGATACTGACGCCGGGGATGCAATCGACGCTCGATTATCTGCGGATCAGCATGAACTGGGATATGTTTTGGAGCGAGTCGCCCGAGATCGAAGCCGTCAGCGGCGAGGGCGGACGCATCTCGACCTACTCACGTGAGCTACCCGAACCCGCCGCCGAGATCAGTATCGACATCGCCGGTGAATCTTACGCTTACACCGCCGAGACTTTCTTTCAGGCAAACCGTTTTCTTATCGAACAGCTCATCACTACCGCGATCGGCGAGGCGTCGGGCGGAACCGCGTTTGACCTCTATTGCGGCGTCGGGCTATTTTCTCTCCCGCTTGCCAGGCATTTTAAAAAAGTCATCGGCGTCGAAGAAAATTCCATCGCCATCGGCCTCGCACAAAAAAACGCCAAAAACGCCGGTCTGCAAAATATCGATCTTCTCAACAAGAGCGTCGAGTATTTCCTTGAAAATAATAAGACGAAAAAGATCGATTTCTGCCTGATCGACCCGCCGCGTGCGGGTACGGCAAAGGCGGTCATCCCCCGTCTCGCCGAGCTGCGGCCAGAGCATATCTCATACGTCTCGTGCGAACCGTCGATCCTCGCCCGCGACCTCGCGATCCTTATCGACGCCGGTTACAAGATCAACTCCATCACCGCCATCGACCTCTTTCCTCAGACGCACCACGTCGAAACGGTCGTCCGCCTTTCAATTTAGTCCACAGATGAACACAGATGGACACAGATAGGGAAATGTCTCCTATCAGTGTTTATCTGTGTTCATCTGTGGATATTCTTTTCTGAACACTTATAGCGGATTTTTCGTTTACAATAGCGATATGCCAAGAAAAAAGAGCGAATCGATCGAACCGTCAAAATCAAACTCAGTCAAATGTCGTTTTTGCGGTCAGAAGAACGCGGTCAAAGCCGACTATAAAAACGGTGACGCCAACTGCGGACGCTGTAAGCTGCCGCTGTCTGATGAGCCACGCAAGGTTTTTGACGGGCTGCACAAAAACGATTACATACACCCGGCTGACGCCAAGGCAATGGCCGCTCTCAAAGCGATCCCCGGCGTCGATTCGGCTCTAAAGAAATTGCTCGCCTGGACTGGTGAATCAGCGATCCGCGTAGCTTTCATGGCATCCGCGGTCAAGGTCACGCCAAAGCAATGCCCCGACCTTTATGCCAAACTTGAGGTCGCTTGCAGCACTCTCGGTGTTGAGATGCCCGATCTTTACGTCCAGCAAAACCCGATCGTCAACGCTTTTACCGGCGGCGTTGAAAAGCCGATAATCGTGCTCCACTCGGCTCTCGTCGAGCGGCTCAATGACGAAGAAACGCTCGCCGTCATCGCTCACGAGGTTGGCCACATCCATTCCGAACACGTCCTATATCTCACCGCCGCACGGCTCATCGAAGCCCTCATCAACGTCTCTGCCGCACGCCTCATACCCGGTTCTGAGATCATCAAGCTGATCATCTCGATGGGTATCGCCAGCGCTTTGCTCGCCTGGTCACGCCGTGCCGAACTCTCGTGTGACCGTGCCGCTCTGCTCGTAATGCAGGACCCGCACGTCATCGGCCGCACCATGATGAAACTCGCCGGCGGCACCTTTGCCTCAAAAATTGATTACGAACTGTTCCTCGATCAGGGACGCGAATTCAAAAGGAACTACGACGAAAGCCGCCTCGACCGTTTCTGGGCCGACGTCATGAACTCCGGCCTGTCTCACCCATTCCCCATCTGGCGCGTCGCCGAGATCCTCGAATGGGTCGAAACCGGCCAGTATCAGGAATTGATGGATAAGAAATATAAATAGCCACAAAAAGTACAAAGGACACAAAGTCGAAAAACCTTTTTGTGTCCTTTTTGCCTTTTGTGGCGAAAATTTATGCTGATCGTTTTTACAACAACGCCAACTATTGACGAAGGCGAGACACTTGCCGAGGCGATCGTTACGGCAAAGCTCGCGGCGTGTGCGCAGATCCTGCCGCCGATGACATCGGTTTATGTGTGGGAAGGAAAGCTCCAAAAAGAAAATGAGTATCTGCTACTCATAAAAACGCTGCCGGAAAAATGGGATAAGCTTGTAGCGTTTATCACAGCAAATCACTCATACGATGTACCTGAGATCGTCGCGATAGACGCAGCGAAGGCGTCGGAGCCGTATCTTGATTGGCTAAAGTTGGTGACAGGTAACAAGTGACGGGTGACCGGCGCAGTTTTTTTCTCTTGTCACCTGCAACTTGTCACTGTTTTCCATTATCTATTCCCGAATTACAAGTCTTAATAATAAAATCGACGGCGTCTTTTGGCGAGTCGGTCAGGTGGATGAGGCCGAGGTCCTCGGTGTTGATGTACTTTTCACGGAGCATCGTTGTCGTGATCCATTGGAGCAGGCCTTGCCAGTATTGCGAACCGAATAGCACGACGGGGAAATTACGGATCTTACGCGTTTGGATGAGAGTCAGAGCTTCGAATAGCTCGTCCATCGTGCCAAAACCGCCGGGGAAAATGACATAGGCGTTGCTGTATTTGATAAACATGGTCTTGCGGACCATGAAATATTTGAACGTCAGCGATTTGGTCAGATACGGGTTTGGCATCTGCTCAAAAGGCAGTTGGATGTTGCAGCCGACCGACTTTCCGCCTACATCGTGGGCACCGCGATTTGCGGCCTCCATGATGCCCGGGCCGCCGCCGGTGATGATCTCAAAACCGGCCGCACCGAGCAAAGCACCGGTCTCGCGTGCCGCTGCGTACATCTCGTCGTCCTCAGGCGTGCGGGCGGAACCAAATATCGAAACACCTTGTGTGATGGTCGCCAGTTCGTCAAAGCCGTTGACGAATTCGCCCATGATGCGAAATGTCCGCCACGAATCCGACGTGCGGTAAACATCCTCCGGCTCCGGTGAGCGAAGTAATATTTCGTCATCGGTCAGGTGCCAGTAACCTGGTGTCGCCTCTAGTTCCTTAGCCTCGGCGACGGTTTTTGGTACGTCGACCTTTTTCTTCGTGACGCGGGGTTTAGATGATTTCATATAGAGTTAATGAGTCCATAGAGTCTATTGAGTTTATTGAGAGCTGAGTCTTTACTCAACGAACTCAGAAAACTCAGTGAACTCAATAAACTAGCTGACTAGATTCCCATGATGTTATAACCGCAATCGACGTAGATCGTCTCGCCGGTGATGCCGCTTGAGAGTTCGCTTACGAGGAACATTGCGGTGTTGCCGACCTCATCGACGGTGACGTTGCGTTTTAGCGGAGAGCGTTCGCCGACGTAATTTAAGAGCGAGCCCATATTTTTGACGCCGCGGGCCGAGAGCGTGTTGAGCGGGCC
>JBEBGA010000384.1:0-2737 GCA_040081695.1 Pyrinomonadaceae bacterium | reverse complement strand
TTCTCCTGCGCGCATAGGCTAACGCTGACAAAAAGCACAGCTCCGACAAAAAAGGTTGCGGTTCGCAAAAGCATCACATTAAATACGTTCAATAATTAGACGCAGTTTCTTTTAGTTAGGTCGCAAAATATTTCCGCAGTGGTCGAGAGCGCCGGCAATTAGCTCAACGATCCTGATCTCAAGACAAAAAAATGACCGCGTCCTTTGAAAGACGCGGTCGTGACCCTATTTATCTAGGCTATTCACCCAATGTCGAATCGCTGACAATTATCCCGTCGCTGACAATTATCCCGTCGCTGACGATTATTCCGTCACTGACGATTATGCCGTCGCTGATAATGATGCCGTCGCCCATGAGCAGTCCGTAGTCCATGAACGATAGGTCGCCCGTCCATGGGTTACCGTCGTGGCCGGTGGTGCCGTCCGCGGTGAGGACCGATGGATAGACGCTGATACCGCTCGTCATCATGTTGTTTACTGTCATCGTGTCAAATCCGTAGTTAACGCCATCGCTCAGGACTTTGCCTTCGTCGTAAACCTTTTGATATTTGTACATCAAATTAGATCCCGAGAGGAATCCATGCCTGACCGACACGATCTGCGACCACGGAAAAGAGTGGCGGGCGATCGTCGAATTTGGTGTAAACGTCGTGTCAATGATCGTCTCGCCGAGTTGCGGGTTGTTGTCAAGATCGATCTTACGTGCGATCTGAACGGCACCTTTAGCATTTAGCTGACCCGCTCCCTGCTCGAGCTGATTGAACCCAGCAAGAGGCTGAGCGGTGTACATCAGTATTGCTTTCACCATCGACGGCGTCAGGTCGGGCTGTGCTTGCAACATCATCGCGACGGCACCCGCAACGACTGGGGCGGATACGCTCGTACCGCTCATCTTCATCATCTGTCGGTTTGGCAGCGGAAGATTGCCGGGAATATTAACGTGCAGCTCGGGATGCGCGGCGACGATCGCGTTATTTGGCGATTCGGCAAAGATGACCTTATTGCCGGGAGCGACGATGTCCGGTTTTACAACGTTGTCAAATTGTTTCACACCGTTACCCGTCATCTTGTATGAACGCGTAGGGCCTCTAGAACTAAAGGTGGTCACAACATCATCCGAGCGGTCATCCGTCTGCATGGTGTTCGACGCGCCAACCGTGATCGCTGACGGTTCGTTGCCGGGTGAATGTATCAATCCGTAAACTTTTGTCCCGGTCGGCCCAAACTGGGTCGGCTGTGAGGTTTTGCCGTCGTTACCCGCCGCTACGATAACTACAAATCCCTTATCAACGAGCTTGCGGACGCCTTTGCAAAGCGGGTCATCCCTGTATGAGTCGATGGCGGCAGTGCCAAAGCTCATATTAACGATACGAATGCCATTTTGACGGCCATATTTCCAGATCCAATCGATCGCGGCCAATACGTTGCTCGATGTACCTTGTCCGTTACGGTTCAGGACGCGAAGGTTTATGATCGGTGCGTTTGATCCGCCGCCCGCAAACCCGCCGTTACTATCACTGATCGCGTAGTTTGACGCCGCCGCGGCTGCTACATGGGTCCCATGACCATACGGATCGTCAGTACGCCCTTCGCCGGTAAAATCGATGTTTATCAGGGTTCTGGGTAAGAGGAGACCGTTGGCCAATGATGCGTGGGTGGAAGCTACGCCTGAGTCCAGTATGGCGATACCCACACCACTCCCGTCTTGGGAAGTGAGCAGTCCTCCAAGTCCGGAAATATTCCTCACATCCTCCACTCCTGTTGTCACTGAGACGTGACCGGTTTTGAATACGGGTAGGTCCCGCGTCACCATGGTTACATCCGGTATACCGGCGAGTAAGCCTAGATTCGTGGCAGGCAGACTCAGCGAGAGAACCCTGAGATCGGATTGATAGCTACGTACACGCATGCCGTTTGCCCGCATCCATACACCATACACCGGCAGAATATCCGCACTCACCTCGGCAATAACATCAATGCGGCCGCGCTTTGATCCAGCGGCAAATGCAGCGAGGTCCGGGGACACGTTTGAGATCTTTTTATCATCGATGATATCTTCACGAACTGTTTCGATGACAGTCTCGCGGGCGACGGTATTGGCCTTACCGGATACGCGGTCCTGGGCACTTGCCACGGTTACGCCCACGGAAATGATCGAAAGGCAAATACTAAATAATGCTGTCGCCGCCGAAATCCTTGTCAATAGTCTTGTGCTCATATTAATCGTTCCCGTGATCGGTATGTTGGCTCTCAGGGAACGTTACATACTGCCCCACAAATCTATTGCAAGAGGTATGCCAGTAGGCAAATGCCGTAAAACAAGGGCTTTGACGTTAGCAATTGAGTCAATCGGTCAAATTGCCCGACCTGGCTGACATCAAGTTGACCGATTTTCTGCCATCACTTTATAGTAAAAAGTACTTGACAGACGATATTACTTGATGTATCTTACCCTTACTATGGCGAAAACAAACGCGATGCCAAAAGACGAGAGAGACGCCGGCAGAGCCGTAAATATCAGCGACCGGGCGACCGACAACCTCGAATTTATCCGCGAGACGATGCTCCGGTCGACACAGTTTACAGCCGTTCCCGGTTATGGCGGAATGTTGATGGGCGTTACGGCAATTGTCGCAGCCTACATAGCGTCTCAACAGGCTTACCTTCGCGATTGGCTGATCGTTTGGCTCACTGAGGCCTGCCTCGCGTTTGCGATCGGCCTTTTGGCGATGTGGCA
>JBEBGA010000075.1:0-10403 GCA_040081695.1 Pyrinomonadaceae bacterium | reverse complement strand
CTATGAGCGTTGAAGTCGTAATGCCCCAGATGGGCGAATCGATAACTGAGGGTACCGTTTCGAAGTGGCTGAAACAGGTCGGCGAACGAATCGAAAAGGACGAGGCGATCCTCGAAATATCGACCGACAAGGTCGATGCTGAGGTGCCAAGCCCTGGTGTCGGTATTTTGCTTGAGATCCGTACACAAGAAGGGGAGACCGTCGAAGTCGGGACTGTCGTTGCTATCGTCGGCGTAGAAGGCGAGGTCGGAGTTTCGGCTCCGGTAACAACCGGCGAGGCTCCTACTATTGTTGAGACCGCTGACAATGCAGTTGCTACCGAGGAACCATCGACCGAACCCGCAATAATCGAGGCAATTCCAGCCGCCGACCCCGCTCCTGCACCTGTCACAGCGGGCGACGCGACCGAGATCGTGATGCCCCAGATGGGCGAATCGATCACGGAGGGGACTGTTTCAAAATGGCTCAAAACTGTGGGAGATAAGATCGACAAAGACGAGGCATTACTTGAGATATCGACTGATAAAGTCGATGCCGAGGTTCCGTCACCTGCCGCTGGAACTCTTTTATCGATCAATGTGCAAGAAGGTGAGACCGTTGAGGTCGGAGCAGTTCTTGCTTTAGTCGGCGCCGAAGGCGGTGCTGTTGCACCCGCGCCAAAACCGGAAGCCCCTGCTCCTGTCGCGGAGACTCCAAAAGCCGAGCCTGTTACTCCGCCAGTTCAAGCCAGAGCGGCTGCTGCGTCGAATGGCAGTTCGAATGGCAACGCGACGCTCGACGAGCTCCGTCGCACAAAGAGCAGCCCGCTCGTCCGCAACATTGCAAAAGAACACGGCATCGACATCACGCGCATTCCCGGAAGCGGTATCAGCGGCCGTGTGACCAAGGACGACATTATGTCGTTCCTCGAAACTGGAGCGGCTTTGCGTCCGCAAGACCTGCTTGTAAAAGGTGCTCCGGCAATGCCCGCCGCATCTACGACTGCAAAAGCATCGACGTTCACGCCTCCATCCACTGCCGCGACGATGGATGACCGCGTAGAAAAAATGTCGGTGATGCGTAAAAAGATCGCCGAGCACATGACGTTCTCAAAACAGACCTCGGCCCATGTGACGAGCGTCTATGAGATCGACATGACCAATGTCGCGAAGTTTCGCAAGGCGAATAAGGATGATTTTCAGGCTAAATTTGGGACGAAGCTGACATTTATGCCGTTCATCTTTCAGGCTGTGACCGCAGCGATCCGCGAGCATCGTATCGTCAATTCGCAGATCGACTGCGAAAACATCGTCTATAAAGGCGATATCAATCTTGGCATGGCGGTCGCACTCGATTGGGGACTGCTAGTTCCTGTTATTAAGAACGCTCAGACTTTGTCGCTCTCTGAGTTTGCCGTTAAGGCAAACGATCTAGCCGACCGTGCCCGCACCAAAAAACTCAGCCCCGACGAAGTCCAAGGCGGCACGTTTACGATCACAAACCCCGGCGTTTTCGGCGGCCTCTTTGGCACGCCGATCATCAATCAGCCGCAAGTTGCTATCCTCTGCGTTGGCACGATCGAGAAACGTGCGAAGGTGATGACCTCGCAAGAGGGCGACGATTACATCGCGATCCGTCAGATGGCATATTTCGCCCTGACATACGATCACCGGATCGTGGATGGAGCCGATGCCGAGAAGTTTTTGGCATATTTAAAGGAATATTTAGAAAAGGCCCCTTTTACATACTGATGGAAAGCCTGTAAATACTTGATTTCACCGCAGTTAAGCTCGGTTTAAATCATGCCGGATATAGTGTATGCTTTAAACATTGTTTCTTTGTCTCCCGCAATTGACATTGTTTTTACCGATCGCATCGCAAATGCCTTAGGAGCTTTAGCCGACAACCCCGACCCGCTTTTTTGCGTCTATTCCTTTGGTGGTGTTTTACCAACGATCATTCTTTCTTCGAGGAGTTAATCATGCTTAAAAAATTATCGATCATCGCACTAGCAGTTGTTTTTAGCGCAGTCAGCCTATTTGCACAGAACGGACAGCTCAGAACGGCTGTTGCCGGACAAAAATACAAGATCAAAGGCGTTGTTGTTTCTAAGGACGATAACGGCACATTTGTCATCAAAGACTCGGTCGGAATGGACACAAAGATCGTTGTCCTGCCAAACGCCAGCATCAAATCCAACGGATTTTTTGGCGGTGACAAATACGCGATGAACGCTATCGTCCGCGGACTCAATATGGAAGTTGAGGGCATCGGCGACGCGTCGGGCAGCGTTTCGGTGTCAAAGGTACGCTTTGACAAGACCAGCCTCCAGACCGCACAGGCGATCGATTCTCGAATGGCTCCGGCCGAGGACAGATTGACCGCCGCTGAGCAAAACGCTCTGCGTGTTTCGGGTCAGATCGATGAGCTGATGGCTATCTCAAACGCCGCTAAGGGCGGTGCCAAAGCTGCTCAGGACACCGCTGATGCGGCGGTTGCGGGCGTTAACGCAACCAACAAACGCATCTCCGATCTCGACGATTATGTCGTCCAGACAACGGCGACCGTTAATTTTAAGGTTAACAGTGCGACAATTTCAGCCGAGGGTAAAGCAGCACTCGATCAGGTCGCAACGACCGCCGCGACACTCAAGGGCTATCTCATCGAGGTAACCGGTTTTGCATCGGCCGAGGGCAGTACTGCTAAAAACAAGGCTCTTAGCGACCGTCGAGCACAAGCCGTCAAAGATTATCTGATCCAGACACACAACATATCGCTTCGCCGCATGAGTACTTCGTACGGTTATGGCGAGCTACAGGCCGTTGCTGACAACACGACCGCCGAGGGCCGTGCTCAGAACCGTCGTGTCGAGGTCAAGCTGCTTGTCAGCCGCGGCATCAATCAAAACGTCGAGGTCAAACAGTCAAACGACGATAAGTAAAAACGCTAACAGAGGGTGTCAGTGGGCCGTGTGTACAATATTCACCGGCTCCGATGCCCTCTCACTTTACCTAAGAGGTGACGGGACATGATGTTTAGCAAGATCCAAAAATATCCGTTCGCGATGATCGCGTTGATCCTAACCTCTGCTTTATCCGCAGTTTCCCAATCCGCAACACCAACGCCCAAGCCAAAGATCGACGACGACATCATCAAGGTCGAGTCGCGGCTCGTCGTCGTTCCCGTATCTATCACCGACTCCAACGGCCAAGCTGTAACCGGACTGACGGCTCAGGATTTTCGCATTTCGGAAGATGGCCAAGCTCAATCAATAGAAAATGTCGGAACGGCGGATGTCGTACCGCTGGAGATCGTCTTATTGTTTGATGTGTCGGCAAGCACGGACAAGATGTTCAAGTTTGAACAGGAAACAGCCGCTAAGTTTTTACAAGACGTAATGCGTCCAGTTGACCGTGCGGCCGTATTTGCCATCGGGTCTAAGGCTGTGTTGCTCTCATCGAGAGATGTATCCGAAAAAGCGGCCGCTGCTGTTCGTGCAATAGTCCCGACAAAAGATTCGACCGCATTTTTCGACACCGTTTCTGAGGCCTCTGACTATCTTCGTAAAAATGCTCCTAGCGGAACACGGCGTGTCGTGGTCGTGATCTCTGACGGCGAAGACACCAATAGCACGCAGATCGCAAAGGCCATTCAGGACGGCTACAAAAAAATCGGCGAGCGGATCAACACCATTACTAACAAAGATCTCTATCAGTTAACCGTCGCAAATCGTGACGCAGCGAGTGTAAAAGAGCGGCTGCGCGTGTCCCGTGCTCTTCAAGATGCGGACACTGTCTTTTATTCAATAAATCCGGCGGGCAGCTCTTTTCAGCTAAATAAAATGAGCGTATTCGGTCAGGAAAATATGCAGAAATTTGCTGACGAGACCGGCGGCACTGCGTTCTTGCCCAAGTTTCAACCGATCGATACCAAAGACGGATATCAGAATACGATCAGCACACGAAAAAATACTGAGTTGCTAGACCGGATCTTTCGACAGCTTGCCAATGAGCTGCGTTCACAATATCTGATCCAATACTATTCAGAATCCGATTTTCCGCTCAATAAATTTGTCAAACTCGACGTCGGCCTAAGCAACAAGCCCGAACTTCGCGTCCGAGCCCGTCAGGGTTACTACGTTAAGAATTAATTTAGTTTAGCTGTCTTTGCGATCCGCGTTTGGGATCACCCGCATTTTGCCAACCTCAAATTTGGTCCGTGGGGCCGGAGCAGCGTTCGTATTCGCGTTCGTGTTTTGCGGCGGTCTTGGTGCGATAGCTCCCATGAGTGGCTGAGGCGTCGGCGTCGCAAACGGGATCAGTTCTCCGACCGTCACCCCGCGATTTTTGCCGGAAAAAAGCGAGACAAATAAAACACCGGTAAACAGAGCCATTATCAGCGAAGCAGCCGCTGCCGCGTAAAGCCGCGTTCGCTGCTTTACCTTTGCCCAACCGACCGGACAATCTTGCGTCAATATGCTGCCATCTTCACGGCGGTAAAACCGCACACACAAACGCCCCTCGGCATTCATAACGAGAGCCTCGGCCTCGTCCTTGGTCATTCCCGAAAGGTTATAAACATTGAGCTTGCAGTCACCGCAATGACGTTTACGGTCGTCGCCGTACATCTCGTTCCAATCCGCCGAACACGGGCTTGCGATCTGAATACTGTTCAAAGGGCTATCAAATTTAGGCATATAAAAACTCCGTTATAAAAAATGCAGCAAATGCTGATGATCTAAGAACGGAGCTTGCGGTTGTACTTGCAGCTTATTGATCGCTTTTTTGACGCCGATATTTATGCGTTATCGGCCTGCGGCGGCCGACGCCAATAGCATTTTTCGAGATGATGAGAGTCGGCGGTAATTGCTGGCGTTTAAATTCGTTTGCAGGGTGTTCGACCTTGTTTAGGATCCAATAAACCCGCTCGGCGTCGTGACCGGCTGCGATGATCTCGGCGGGTGAGGCCTTTTGCTCAAAATACATTTGTAGGATCGGGTCCATCACTTCGTACGGCGGCAGGCTGTCTTGGTCAAATTGGTTTGGGGCAAGTTCGGCGGACGGTGCTTTGTCGATGATCTTATTTGGAATGATCTCGCGTCCGGCCTTTTCGTTCATGTGACGGGCGATCTGCCAGACCTCGGTCTTTAGTACGTCACCAAGCACGGCAAGCCCGCCGTTGGTATCGCCGTAGAGCGTGCAGTAACCGACCGCAAGCTCTGATTTATTGCCGGTCGAGAGCAACAGACGGCCCTCAGCGTTGGAGATCGCCATCAGGATCACGCCGCGAATTCGTGACTGCATATTCTCAGCCGCTAGCGATTCGCCTCCCTTGGTCGGTTTGTGCAGATCCATCTGTTTGAGCAGCACTTCGAATGTGTCAGAGATCGGCTCAACGCGGCTCTTACAGCCAAGATTCCGGACCAAGTCTTCGCTGTCCTTGATGCTGCCCTCAGACGAGAATGGCGATGGCATCATGACGCACAACAGATTTTCCGGACCCAGCGCCTCGCAAGCAAGAGCTGCGACCAGCGTCGAATCAATACCACCCGACAAACCCAAAACGGCCTGTTTGAAGCCATTCTTTGCCGCATAATCACGGATGCCAAGCACCAATGCCCGATGGATCGAATCGATCTCACCGCCGGTTATGCCCCGCGCATCGGGCTTTCGGACATCAAGCTCAACCGTCTCGACAAACTCCTCAAACGCCGATGCTTGCAGGATGATATCACCCTCTTCGTCAGCGATCAGGCTCGCACCGTCGAAAATAATGCCGTCGTTGCCGCCAACCAAATTTACAAAAACGATCGGCTTTTTCTGCAGCTTGGCACGATGTGCGACCATGTCACAGCGAAGCCGGATCTTGCCTTTGTTGTACGGCGAAGCGTTGACCGAAACGATTATATCCGCCCCCATCGCGATCACGTCATCAGTAGGGTCACTTTCATATAGCCGCTCTTTCCAAAACGTCTTGTCGTTCCAAAAATCTTCGCAAACGACAACGCCGAGCTTTACTCCGTTGATCTCAAAAATGCGGCGATGATCAGACGGCTCAAAATATCGCGGGTCGTCAAAAACGTCGTATTCGGGTAGCAAAGATTTGTCCGCAAAACCGACTAACTCGCCGTCGTGTATCACCGCCGCGGAGTTGTACAAACGCCGTCCATTGGTATCGTCATTGCGGCGGATCGTGCCGACAACCGCTGTAATTCCCTGTGTCGCGGATATGATCTCACGCAGCGGATCAGCGGAATGTTCAATAATATCGCGGTCTTGAAACCAATCCTGCGATGTATATCCGTGGGTCACAACTTCAGGAAAAACGACAAGATCCGACCCGTCACTGCGGGCCTTTTCGATAGCTTGGATTATCTTTCGAGTGTTGCCGGCGAGGTCGCCGTTGGTAGTATTGATCTGTGCTATCGTGACTTTCATCTAACGATATCTTACCCGATTCACGCCGTGTGCTCTTCGTCCGGGTGGGCTTTTTTGACCATCGTCAGCCGATTGCCGCGATCGTTGTACTGCACCTCGTCCATGATGTTGTAGATAAACAGCACGCCGCGGCCTGAGGTTTTGAATAGATTTTCAGGGTCGAGCGGATCAGGAATATTTTTTACGTCAAAGCCCTCACCCTCATCTTCGATAGTAAATTTTGCTTCAACTTTCGAGATCTCGGCGGTAATCCGCACGAGCTTTTGGGCGTCAAATTTATTGCCGTGCTTGACCGCATTTACAAACGCCTCGTCGAGGGCGACAAAAAGATTGGACTGTTCGGGATTAATGACGCCCAGTTTTTCGACACGCTTTAGCAAATATTCGAGCACGATGTGCATCAGCGATATAGCCGACGGCAGCTCAAATTCAATGTTCTCATGCAGCTCGGCGACCGCAGCCTGAGTATCGACAAACTTGATCTTGTAATCAAGTATCGTCGCGACGAGGTTTTTAAGTTCTTCCTCGTCAAACTCTTCGCGGCGATAATTTGCTGCACACAGTTTGAATGCTTTGACGTGCTCACCGGCTTCGACGGCCGGCATATCGGGCAAACACGCGCCATCACCGTTATTAGTCGATGCAGCTCCCGGCTGGACGTCGAGATCCGTTATCACAAGATCAAAATCCTCAAGGTGTTCGATCGCAAGAGCATCAACACGCCGCTCAAGCACGCGCACCTCGTGGCCCGTGTGGGTAAACACTTCGTCAAGTGAGCTGGCGAGATCGTCGTGATCGTCGATAATGAGAATTCGTCGCTGCATAAGCGCTTTTTGCGGTTAAATTAGATACGATATGTCTATTGCCGTTGTTGCAAATAATACCCCAAACTGGTGCCAACTTTCTAATGGATGACCGCCTGATAGATAGTATCTACAAATTTCAGCCGCTTGGACATTATACATTTAAGCAAAGGATGATCATTCGACTACTGGGACGAATGGCCTATTTTGTCTTGTCGCTTTTGGGTAAATCACTAAGATATGAATTTGTGGGCAAGCTCACGGTGGACGAAGCTATCGCAGAGTATCCAAACGCGATAGTGGGGATATGGCATGACAATCTCACGAGCGGTGCCTACTATGTACGGAACAAGGGTTTTGTAGTGCTCACGTCAAAAAGCCGCGACCCTGAATTTGCTGCTAGGTGCGCGATAATGTTGGGATACGGCATTATTCGAGGCTCATCGAGCCGCAGGGCAAGAACGGCCATGAAGGAGCTTATCAAAGTCGCCAGCCAAGGGCTACCTACCCTATTTACGGTTGATGGCCCACGCGGCCCGTATCACGTCGCAAAGCCCGGTCCCGTCATGCTCTCAAAGATCACGGGCAACCCAATAATTCCCGCTGCGATCTTTCCTGTCAACGCCTGGCAAACAAAAAGCTGGGATAAGCATAAGATCCCCAAACCGTTTAGCCGGGTTATTGGGACGTATGGCGAGCCGATCTATGTTTCACGAGATGCGGGCCCAGACGAGATCGAGCAGAAGCGCCGAGAGCTACAGCAGGCTATTGAAATGCTAACCGCAAAATGTGCTGCGACGGCTGATCACGATGTTGAATGATCGACCATTTTTTCCGCCGCAATCGGGTCGGAGCTAAGAAAACTGGCCGCGAGCAAAACATAGCTTATCCATATCGCATCCGCCAAAAAAAGGTGCCCCAGCTGCATCAGTATCGGTGCCAGCATAAAAAGCGTCAGCGAGCCAAAGGCGATCTGAACCAATACGAGGATCGCCAGCACGTTTGACCAGCGCTTCACGCCCGCTTCGTTTCCCGATTCCTTAGCAAGCCAGCCGGTCAGAAAAACGAGGAACACGCTTGTAAGTATAGCCGTGATCGGATGCAGCAATCGCAACCGCAGCAAGATATTCGACGTTGGCGAAAAGTCTTTTGCCATACCCTCAACAAGCGTTCCCGACGGAAACAGCATGTGCGACAAAGCGGCTATCGAACCGCTAATGCCAACGACAAACATTGCCGCAACGCCGACCGCGATCGCAACTTTGTATTTCGCCGCAATACCGGCGACCATCGCTCGACCTCCACTTGCGTAACGGGCCGTGAGTGTAAGAAACGCGAGCAGAATAAACGTGTTGATGAGATGCCCGGCCATCCAAAATGGACGGGCGGCGGTCACCGCATCGGCTGTATTTCCGGTCAGTACCAGGCCAGCTCCGACGGCTGCCTCAGTGATGATAAAGAAAAATGAAATGACGGCGGTCTTGCGGATCGGGTCGCCCTTTTGAAACTTTCGAAAAGTCCATATCACCAACGCCAACACGGCAAAAAAAGCTATCGCGCTCGTTATTCGGTGGGAAAATTCGATCACCGTTTTTAGCTCCGGTGCAGACGGAATAACCTCGCCGTGACAGGTCAGCCAATGCTGTCCGCAGCCGTCGCCCGATTTTGAAGCACGCAAAAAAACGCCCCACAAGATCACCACGAGGTTAAACGCGACGACGAACCAAGAGTATTTAGCAAACCGATCCAGCTTTGTTTCCGTTACCATTTTGCTTAGAATAGCACTTTCGTAGTCGCAAAAAAATGTTGATTCGATTCCCGGTTCTTGTCCTAGCTCTCGCGTGCGCGGTCAGTGTTATTGCCGCCTCGCCATACGTCGTCGTACTAGGTATCGGTCAGGATGCCGGCGTACCGCAGATAGGATGCGATTCACCCTTTTGTAGGCAAGCGTGGGCGGACGAGCGGCTAAGACAGACGGTATCGTCGATCGCTCTTGTCGATCCAGACACGAAAAGCCGCTGGATAATTGATGCAACACCCGACCTCCCGGAGCAGTTCGAATTTCTCAAACAAATTACGGGTGACCGCACAAATAACATCACCGGCATCTTTCTCACACACGCACACATTGGCCATTACACCGGGCTGATGTATCTCGGCCGCGAGTCGATGAACAGCAAAGACGTTAAGGTTTACGCGATGCCGCGTATGAAGCAGATGCTTGAGCAGAATGCTCCTTGGTCGCAGCTCGTCGGGCTTAAAAACATCTCGCTCCAACTACTCGTCGATAAGGGAGAAGTTTGGCTGAACGACCGGTTGACCGTCGAACCTTTTCTCGTACCTCACCGTGATGAATTTTCCGAAACTGTCGGATATCGTATTCGCTCGCGCTCAAAAACGCTCATCTTCATACCTGATATCGACAAGTGGCAAAAGTGGCAGACGCCGCTTGAGGATGTGGTTAAAACGGCGGACTATCTTTTGCTCGACGGTACGTTTTACGCCGACGGAGAGATACCACGGCCGATGAGCGAGGTGCCGCACCCCTTTGTTTCTGAAACCATGAACATGTTAAAGGCTCTGTCGAGAAAGGATCGTGCCAAGGTCTATTTCATCCACTTCAATCACAGCAACCCACTGGTTCAGGGCGATAAAAAGGCTCTTAAAGAGCTACGACGACGCGGCTTTCGCATGACTCAATCTGGTCTAAGGTTACGGTTGTGAGCACCAAAGAACGCATAGATAAACTGCTCGTCGAGCTTGGCTTAGCTGAGTCGCGAACTAAGGCTCAGGCTCTGGTAATGGCCGGCATCGTACTCGTCGATGAAAAGCGTGTCGAAAAATCTTCGGAAAGTTTTGAAAGATCTGCGACCATTCGGCTCAAGGGAGCGTCTAGTGAGTTAAGGTATGTCGGGCGCGGCGGCCTTAAACTCGAAGCAGCACTCGCAGAATTTAAGATCGATGCGACCGGTTTTGATTGCATTGACATCGGAGCCTCGACCGGAGGCTTTACTGATTGTCTGCTCCAGCACGGCGCGGCATCCGTTGTGGCCATCGATGTCGGCACTAATCAGCTGGTGTGGAGTTTGCGAAACGACCCGCGGGTCGAGGCTCGCGAACACACAAATGCCCGCGAACTATCACCGGACGATTTTGACAAGCAGTTTGATCTGGCGGTGATGGA
>JBEBGA010000074.1:0-10414 GCA_040081695.1 Pyrinomonadaceae bacterium | reverse complement strand
CCCTTACAGAAAACTGACTATTGATGGCTTAACTACAGAGCCAATCAGGCCTATGTTCCAGTATTATTTGACGTTACGGGTAAATGCGTTAAGGGATGCTAGCGTAGGGCTATTTTGAAACGGAAACGTTGTTGACGGTGAGGGTTGCTCCGATGGAGCGTTGAAATTCGGAGACGGCCTTGTTGAGGTCGGTTTGGGCTTGGAGTTCGCGGCCGCGGGCGGCGGTCAGTTCGGTTTGGCGTTGGAGCACGAGGTAGAAAGTAGTTGTGCCGCCGCGAAACTGACGCTGTTCGCTGGCATAAAGCTCTTCGGCGGCGGCGCGGGCGGCGGTCGCGGATGCGAGTCGCGATTCGGCAGAGCGTAGGGCTTGCAGGGCGTTGCGGACCTCGGCCTCGACGATCTGCTCCGTCTGTGCACGATTATTTGCAATTCGGTCGCCTTCGACGAGCGAGCGGCCAAAATTTGCTTTTGCTGTGCGGTTTCGCAAGGGCAGGCCGATCTGGACGCCGACGCGATAGGTCGGATAATCTTGAGCGGCAAGATTGCCAAGCGATGTGCCGTAACCACCAACCAGATTTGGCGGGACATTTGCCGCACCCGACGAGAGTGGATTTGGCGTGCCGGCAAGACCAGCGGCGGTATATGAACCGACAAGGTCGATCTGCGGTTTTGTCTGGTCTTTGTAAAATTTCTGATCGATCTTGTTGATCTCGGACTGCGTCTCAAGCTGTGTGATCTCGGGGCGGTTTTTTATCGCCTCAGCGGTCGCTATTTCCAATCCAATACGCGGGATCTGAGGATTTGTCGATGTGACAGGAGTTATCGGCCGCGACCATTCGGCGGACAAGCGATCAGGAAGCAGCAGCGTTTTTAACGCATTCTCTGCCCGAGTCACGCTTTCCTGTGCTGTAAAGATCGATTGCTCAAACGTCGCGATCTGTGCTAGAGCGGCGACGATCTCGATGGGTGCGAGCACGCCTTTATCGACGAGCCGTTTATTGCTCTCGAGCTGTTCGCGGGCCTGCGCGAGCGTGTCGTTTTGCACCTGTAGATTGCGGAGAGAAAAGACCAGATCCCAATACGCCTGTTCGACCGACGAGATAGCGTCAATCGCTTTTAGCCGCAGCTGCGATTCGGAGATCTCGATATTTTTGCCGGCGATCATGATGCTGCGGCGATTGGAGTCAATGCGTAGGCCCCGCCACAGCGGCTGTGTGTATGTCGCGATCAGGTTTGTCGGAAACTGCGGGTTAAGCGTAGCGTTGCGGTTGGTCGTCGTCGTGCGTGCTTGATTAAAAATCACATCGTAGGAACCGCCAAACTTCGGGACAAACCCGGCCAGGCCAAGATCGTTAAAAAACTGCTTTTGCGTGACCGAGCCATTGACGGCGCCGCCGATCGTCGAAGCCGTTGGCGTTGTGCGGCTTTCGTAAAACGTCTGCGAATTAAAGAATGGATCGTAAATGCCCTTTGCCGCTTTGAGGTTAAAGTCTGAGATCTGGGCGTCGTTTCGCGACACGTCGATGTCGTTGTTGTTCTTTAACGCCATATCGATCGCATCCGTCAGCGACAGCGACAGAGGGTCGGCGGTATTCACTCCCACACGCGAAGGATCGGGCATCGGCTTCAACGGCGTCGCAAAAGTCGGCTGAACCGGAGTCGGCTCAGGTGTCGGCGTCGGCGTTTGAGCTGTTAAGCCGCTAGCCAAAACCAAAAGCCCAAAGATCGTAGAGAATACAAGACGGGTGGAGATCGGAGGTGAGACTAGCATTATGCCTTTTCCGCCTCCTCGATAATTTCTTCACTGCCTTCTTCTTTTGGCTTTCGCTTAAATTTTGATGCGAGTGAGCTAAACGCTCCGCCTATCTTCTTAAAAATGGTCAATTCCTGAGCGTCGTCAAAGATCGAATAGAAAACCGGCACCGCAAGCAGCGTCAAGAGCAGACAGAGCGACTGGCCGCCAACGACCAAGATACCGATCGAACGGTTTGTTGCAGCACCGGCTCCGCTACCGATAGTTAGCGGTATCATACCGGCGACAAGCGCGATCGTCGTCATCAGGATCGGACGCAGACGGTCACGGTTTGCCTGGATGATCGCGTCGTAGCGACCCATGCCTTTTGCCCGCAGCGTGTTTGTGTGATCGATCTGCAAGATTGCGTTCTTTTTGACGATACCGAAAAGCAGCAGTATGCCGAGAGCCGAAAAGATATTGAGTGTCTGTCCGGCGAGAGCCGTCGAGATGAGGGCGAACGGCACCGACAGCGGCAGCGTGAGCAGGATCGTCACGGGATGGATGAACGATTCGAACTGCGCCGCGAGGATCAGATACATAAAGACGAACGAGAGCAAGAACGCGAGCAAGAACGAATCGAACGCACGCTGCAGTTCCTTTGACTGGCCCTGTACACCGCTCGAATATTCGGACGGCAGGTTTAGTTCTTTGACATAACCCTCAAGTTTTGTCAGAGCGTCTGCCTCAGACGTGTTGGGCGGCAGGCTCGACGATATTGTCACGACACGCTGGCGATTAAGCCGCGAGATCGACGATGGGCTGCGCGCCTCTTGCAGCGTGACGAGCCGTTCGAGCCCGACAGGCTCGCCCTTGTTTGATGCGACAGTGAAATATTGCAGATTTTCACGCGTCCGGCGAAACTTTTCATCCGCCTGGACGACGACGTCATATTGCTGAGTGCCCTCGCTAAAGGTCGAGACACGCTGGCCGGCAGCGGCGATATTTAGCGCACGAGAGATGTCCGAAGCGTTGACACCCAGATCGGCGGCCTTTGTTCGGTCGATGACAAAACGCACCTCCGGCGTACCGAGATCGACCGAGTTGTCAGGATCGCGAAAGTTAGGGTCCTGCTTCATCTTTTCGACCAGTTGGTTAGCGTAGTTGTTGAGCTGCTCCATATCCGGGCCGGAAATAAAGTAGCCGATGCCCGAACCGCCACGTCCTAAGCCGATGCCCTGTGCGATCGACGACGAAGCCGATACGTTGATGCGCCAGTCTTTATTTACATAGGGCTTTACGAGGTTGCGTGCCTGATTGATAAGCTGTGCCTGGCTCTGCCGCCGCTCAGAAACGGGGACGAGACTGACAGTGATGTTGCCGCTATTACCACCACCGCCACCACCGCCGCCAAAACCACCGGCGTTAGCGACCGTGTTTCTTAAACTCGGCAACTGTTCGCGAACGTCGCGGGCGATGCGGTCGACGATCGATTGCGTCGCCGCCAGCGATGTGCCCTGCGGCCCGCGAACGCTGATCTGAAAAACGGATTCGTCCTCATCCGGCAAAAACGCCATGCCGACATATTTATATAGCGGCACGATCGACGCGACCGTCAGCACGCAGATCAGCACAACAGCCCAACGAAAACGCATCGCGAGCTTTAGCATCCATGTGTAACCGCCATCGACCTTGCTGTAGAACCAACCGGATTTCGATGAACTTTCGTGCCCTTCAGCCGTAGAATCCAGATCCGCGGATTGATCGACTTTATCCCCTTCTCCTTTACTCCCCTTCTCCTTCACTTTCGATTTGATCCACCGCGCCGCAAGCATCGGTGTGAGCGTGAACGAAACGATCAGCGACACCGCGATGGCAGCGGCCGAGGTCAGGCCAAACGACGACATAAAACGGCCGACGATACCGGTCATAAAGCCGACGGGGATAAACACCGCAAGCAAGCTCAGCGTCGTTGCGAGCACGGCCAGGCCGATCTCACGCGTGCCCTCGACGGCGGCTTGGTACGGGTCCATTCCCTTTTCTTCGACAAAGCGATAGATGTTCTCAAGCACGACGATCGCGTCGTCGATCACGATGCCGACCATTAGCGTCAGGGCTAGCATCGTCATCTGATTTAGGCTGTAGCCAAACGCCGCGATCAGGGCAAACGCCGCAATGATCGATACCGGAATGGCGAGCGACGCGATGATCGTCGTGCGGATATTCCAGAGGAAAAAGAAAACAATGATCGCCGCAAACAGGGCTCCGAGAACAAGATGCTCCTCGATAGCGTGGAGCGAAGTCTCGATAAATTCGGACTGGTCGCGGACAACGGCGACCTTAAAATCTTTTGGCAGCGTCGGTATGATCGTCGCCATTCTCTGCTTGACGCCGCTAATAAGTGCGACGGTATTGGCACCCGATTGTTTGCGAACGCCGATCGAAACGGCCGGATTGCCGTCAAGCGAAAAGGCGTTTGAGGGTTCGGCACCACCCTGTTCGACGCGTCCGATATCCTTGAGTTTGATCGAAAAACCGTTCTTGTTTGCAATGACGATCTCTCCAAACTCATCGACCTTGGTCAGTTTGCTGATCGTCCTGAGGCCCACGGTTTTGCTTCCCTCTTGGAGTGTCCCGCCGGGCGATTCCTGATTCTGGGCCGAAACGGCACTCGTCACCTGCGTTACCGACAGGCCATAAGCACGCAGACGGTCGGGGTCGATAAATAGCTTGATCTGTTTTTGCCGCCCGCCAAAAATGACGACCTCGCCAACGCCGTCAGCGGACTCGATCTTTTCCTGAATGAGCGTCGAGACCATATCGCTCAACTCGATGACGTTGCGCGGAGCGCTGATCGAATACATCAGCACCGGCTGCGAATCAGGATCGGCCTTACGCGCGACCGGCGGATCGGCATCCTCTGGCAGGCGGTTAACGACGGTGCTTAGTTTTTGCTGCACCTCTTGGAAAGCCTGATCGGGGTTCTTTTCTAGGTTAAACGTGAGCGTGATGTTCGAACCGCCGCGTGACGACGACGAACGCATCTCGTCGATGCCGGGCACGGTGTTGAGCGCCCCTTCGATCTGGTCGGTGACCTCGGTCTCCATCTCCTGGGGAGCGGCACCGGTGTTGTTTGTGCTAACCGAGATCGTCGGGAGATCGATCTTAGGAAAGCGGTCAACGCCGAGCGTAAAAAAGCTAACTCCCCCGACGACCGTCAAAAACAGGACGATCACGGTCGCAAACACCGGGCGATGAACACAAATTTCGGCGAGCTTTTGCATACAACTAAAAAGCTACTTTGGCACCTTCGTAAAGCTGATCTAGATTGCTGGTGGCGACGGTCTGATCGGGATCTAGGCCGGACACGATCTGATACGAATCGCCCTCTTCGACACCGATCTGGACGACCTTGAGTTTTGCGACGCCTTCTTCGATCACAAAGACGCGATATGACTGCGTCCCCTGATCGTTATAGACGGCGATCTTGGGAACGAACACACCTTTATTGCCGCCTTCGCGGTTGATCTGGGCAGTGACGAACATACCGGTTCTGAGTCCGTTGTCGTTATTTTCGATCAGGGCCTCAACGATTGCCGAACGCGACGCCGGATCGACCGCCGGATTGACCGCCGAGACGGTTCCGGCAAACTTTCTGTCCTTATAAGCATCGACCTCAAGCGAAACACCGCGGCCGAGAGCGATGTACGGAACGTCCGCCTCGGGCACTTGGATTTGAGCTTTGATCGGGTTGGTGCGAAGAATTACAGCGACTATCGAAGCGGACGAAACATATTCGCCGACCGCCACCGGACGGCTGCTGACAAAACCCGAGAACGGTGCACGGATAACTGTATCTGCGATAGCTTGCTGTGCATCGGCGACTTGGGTCTGTGCTGATTCGACATTTGCCTGTGCACTTACGATGGCCTGATTGCTTTGCTTTGCGGTGTTCACAGCGGCGTCAAGATTCTGCTTTGCGGCGTTTGCCCGCGTGCGGGCAGTGTCGCGAGCGGTGCGATATGTTTCGTACGTGATCATCGCCACATCGCCCGTTTCTGTGAGTTCGCGATAACGTTTTTCGTTAGCCTCGGCCTGTTTCAATTCGGCGAGAGCCTGTTGATAATTGGCATCCGCCGCACGAACCTCCGGCACTGTCGAGGCATTAAATCTACGGCCGTCAAGCAATCCAAGCCGTGCCTCAGCCTGTTTGACGCCAGCCCTTGCCTGCTTTACAGCGGCTTGAGCCGATGCTAGCTGAAGCCTTGCATCGCGGTCATCGACACGTGCGATCACGGACCCTTGCGAAACAAATTGACCCGCGTCGATCATTATGTTCGCGATCTTGCCCGCAGTTTTAGGAGCGACGTTTGACGTTTCCTGAGCCGTAAGACTGCCCGTAGCACGGATGACCGAAGCGACATCGCGCGATTCGCTTTTGCCGACGGAAATGGCGATCGCCGGTTTTTGATCGCCGCTCGCGTTAGCGTTGCCACGCCGCCCGCTGTTTGACGAGGACGAACCACAGGCCAATGAAGAGAGAATGGCGGCGGCGCAAACGAGCGCTTTTAGACGTGTGTTCCACATAGATAAATTGTCTAAGCTTCAGATTTTACAACACTAAGAGGCCTGTCCAGGCAAGATATATGTAAATTTTTGTCAACGGAATGTCATGGAATTACTGAAATTTTGCCTTCGCATAGACACACAATTGTGTTGATCGACCGCGCGAATGTTAAAATAATGCATTAAATTAGTAACCGAGAGGTCCATCATTTTATGCAAGAAATAACCGCATCCGAACTAAAAGCCCAGCTCGACGCCGGAGACGATATTCAGCTAATCGACGTCCGCCAGCCGGACGAATACGCCTTTGCAAAGATCGAGGGCGCCAAGCTCATCCCGCTCGGCGAGATCATGTCGCGCATCGACGAGATCGACCCGACCCGCGACACCGTCATCCACTGCAAAATGGGCGGCCGCAGCGCACGTGCGATCGAATTTCTCGAACATTCTGGATTTGAGGGAAACTTAAAAAACCTCGTCGGCGGGATAACGGCGTGGTCCAATGATGTCGACCCGAGCGTGCCTAAATATTAATCCTCACTTAGATCAATTCCTTCGGCAAGCTGCACGATCTTCATCCCCTCAGTAACCGTTGTGCGGCATGAGATGACGGACTTTTGCTTATCGCCAAGATCAAGGGTGACCTGACAGTCGAGGCATTCGCCGTTCCAGCATAGGTCGCTGTCGGAAATACTTTCCATTGCCAGAAACTGAAAACAGCGGAGGAGCGAATTGTTTTCCGGGACCATTCGTTTTTCGCCGAGGATCTCGATCTCGATCAGCTTATCGTATGGTTCAAAGATGTCGGGATATGTCATAAGTATAAGGTGTTACAAAGATTTAACCCGTTGGCGGTCAGACTAGATTATCTTAGCGAAAAGGTGTAATTTTGAACAATGGCAACAGGCAAGATAGTGAAAAATGTAAAATGCGAAGTGCAAAATCGATTCGCTTGAATTAAGATTTTTCGTTGCACCTGTTCGACATTTTATTTACACGGCAACATATGAGCCGTTTGTTAGCAATTTTGCATCTATAATTATGCATTTTGCATTTCTATGATCGGTTCACAGATCAATCAATACAAAGTCCTCGAAAAGATCGGCTCGGGCGGACAGGGCACGGTTTATAAGGCTCTCGACACCAAGCTCAACCGTACCGTAGTCATCAAGGTGCTCCCGCCCGAACTGACGCAAAAGACCGCAAACTTTCGCCGTTTTGAGCGCGAAGCCCAGCTTTGCTCACAGCTCGATCACGCGAATATCTGCACGATATATGATTTTCACAGCGCGGACGGCGTGTTTTACATCGCGATGCAGCACGTCGAGGGTAAAAACGTCAGACAACTCGTCGCCGGCCGGCCGTTGGAATTAAGAAGTGCTTTATCGATCGCCATTCAGGTCACTGACGCTCTTGCCTACGCCCACTCAAAAAACATCATCCATCGCGACATCAAAGCCGGCAACATCATGGTCACGGATTCGGGACAGGTCAAGATACTCGATTTTGGGCTCGCGAAATTACTTGAGGACGAACAGACCAGTCAAAACGAAGGCCACGACCGTAGCGAGATCACCGAACTTGGCATCCCATACGGAACGGCCACGTACGCGGCTCCGGAGCAGGCGAGAGGCGAACGTGCTGATCACCGCTCAGATATATTTTCGACCGGCGTTTTGATCTATGAAATGCTGACGGGCATTTGGGCTTTTCAAGGTAAGAACGTCGTCGATGTGCGGCACCAGGTGCTGTACGGCACGCCAAAACCGTTGGCTGAGCTTCGCAAAGAGCCTTTGCCGCCGCAGATACAGCAGATCGTTGACCAGGCTCTCGCCAAAGATCCAAAAGACCGCTATCAAAAGATCGCGCAGATGCGTGACGAACTGCGTGCAGTTTTGCAGCAGATCGCCGGCGTCGCGGTGATGCCGAGCGATACGTTTACACCGAGCCATGCAGACGGCGGCACGGTCAAACGCGTACTCAATTGGTTTACGGGCAAGTCAATGCCGGAGGCATCTTCGTCGGCGTCGTTTCCATCGCAAATATCATCCTCGAGCCAGCCGTCGTTCACACCGGATATTTCGATGACCGCGACAGGCACTGAGAAAAAGAGCGTCGCCATTTTGCCGTTTCAGAATCTGAGCCAAGACCCTGCATCGAGCTTTTACGAATTTGCTCTTGCCGACTCCGTTATTACCGAGCTCGCCCAGATCCGGTCGATCATCGTGCGGCCCAGCTCGGTGATCGCAAAATATCAGGGTAAAGAGATCGACCCGCGGGAGGCGGGTAGAGAATTACGCGTTCATGCCGTGCTGTCGGCCGGGTTTATACGTGCGGGAGACAAGCTTAGAGTGACCGCCCAACTGCTAGACGTCGTGACCGGTGACATACTCTGGAGCGACCGCATCGACGCCGAGGGCAGCGATATTCTCGCTCTGCAGGATGGTATTGCCCATAAGATCCTCGACGGGTTACGGCTCGAACTAACCGATCTCGAAGCCGAAAAACTTGGTAAACGTGCGACCGACAACGCCGAGGCCTGGGAAGAATATTTGCGCGGCCGTGACAATTTTGGACGCTTTATTTTCCGCACCATCGACGCCGAGGACTGCGATGCCGCGATCGCCAATTTCAAACGAGCGATCGAACTCGACACGCATTTCGCGTTGGCTTACAGCGGGCTTGGAGCGTGTTACGCAAATCGCGTCTTCAAAGGATTGGGCGAATCCGAAGATTACACCTACGCCGAGGCCGCGTTTAGCAAAGCGTTTTTCTACGACCCTAACGTCGTCGAGGCCCGAGTGCTGATGGTCATGATCTACATGGCCCGCGGCGAAAAGAAAAAAGCCCGCAGCGAGATCGAGCTGCTGCAAAAACAGTTTCCTAACGACGCTGCTCTGTATTTTGTGACCGGTGTCGTTCACCGTCTCGACGGCAAATACGAGGCGTCGCTCAAGGCATTCGAAAAACTCTCGCGTCTCGACCCTGCCGCACGTGCGGTCGCGGCGTATAACAGTGCCCGTATTTATCTCTACCAACGCGATTTTGACAAAGCTCTTGAGGTGCTCGACCGAGGTGCCAAGGCGGAGCCGAATCATCCGATGATCAAAATATTCCGCTCCGGCGTATTTTATTATCAGGGTAAATTTGACGAGGCCAACGCCCTCATCGCCTCGGTGCTAAATGAACATCCGCGAATGGACGGCATACGCCCGCTCGCCGCCGAATTTCTCGCCGGTTCCGGCCACCCCGACGAAGCCCGAGCCATGCTTACCGACGACGCACTCGCCATTTCACGCTCAGATCACGACATGGCCTATTGGGTCGGCTCGACCTACGCCCTGCTCGGCGACACAGATCTCGCTTTCAAATGGCTCAACAAAGCCGTCAAACTCGGCAACCAAAACCGCCCGTATTTTGAAAACGACACAAACGTCGCCAGCCTACGCGACGATCCGCGATGGGCCGAACTGATGGAAAAGATGAATAACGGGGACTAATTTTTAGTCCGATCCGACCTGAAAAATCATTGAATAATATTCCATTTTCTAGTATTCTCTGGGCGATATGAGTACCGCATTTGCAGACATTGAAAAACTTGCTTTCGCCCTGTCAGACAATGAAAGGGCGCAGCTTGCCGACCATCTAATTGCGTCGTTGCCGGAAGATTTTATTGACGCCGAAGAACTGGAAGAGGCAATGAGGCGTGATCGCGAAATGGATGAAAACCCCTCAATTGGCATCTCTCTTGAGGAACTCGACCGCCGCATCCGCAAACAGTTTCCCGGTCTTCCAGAATGAGAATTGAGTTAACGCCCGGGGGCTCACATTGATATTGCGGAAGCGATGGAGTATTACTCCGACAAAGGTGGGCTTAGTGTTGCCTCAGATTTCTATGCTGAGTTTTGGTCAACGATCAGGCGGGTTGAGCAAAACCCATATTCGTCTCCCATTTATACCAAGAGTTATCGTAGAGTTCACCTTCATCGTTTTCCATACAACATTTTATTTAGAATAGTTGATGAGGTGACGCTTCGTGTTCTCACCGTTAGACATGAGAAAAGACATCCGAGTTATGGCACAGAAAGAACTTGACTAACATTTCTCAAACACGAA
>JBEBGA010000383.1:0-2754 GCA_040081695.1 Pyrinomonadaceae bacterium | reverse complement strand
GTCTTCGATAGTCAAGTTCATCGTGCCGTCATTTGCCGCCGGAGCCATCGCTGTAAGCGTAATATCCGCTCCGGTGCCGCCGATCGTAAAAAATGCCGATACATCCGGGTCCGCGGCTAATGCTGTCCTAAAAGCCGTCGCGATCAGATTCGCCGTGCCGTGAGAGCCGGTTGTAAGCGACGGGACACTGACCGTTTTCGGGCTGTTGGTCATTCCGGCCGCCGTCACTATCGACCGTGCATTACCGTTTGAAGTGATGCCAGCAGCTGCGACCACGGTATTTGTTTCGACCTGCTGCACGCCGTCGAACCAGTTCCATTCATCCAGATATGTCTCGGTCGACCACTTGCCCGTCTGCTCGTCAAATATCCACGATGTCGCACCATTTGAGAGCACTAGCGCTCCGATGCGGGTTTCCGCTGACAGCACCGTATCTTCCTGCTCATAATCCTTTATCGCGAGCCGAATTTTGTCGTAAAACGTGTCGTCGACCACACCGCCTTCGCCTATCCGCACCAGCTTTCCGCGCGCCGTCATGATATACAGCCCGCGCCTGCCTACGCACCAGTTATTGCCGTTCGCAATGCCTTCGTTCGGCAATATGACCGAGAGCGTCGCCGGTATCTCGGCATTGATATATTGCACCGCATAGATGCCGTTCCGGCACCCGATGAATTTGTAGCTGTCGACGCCGCGTCCGAGTATATCGACCACTGCTTCGGGCAAATATAGCGGAAATCTGATGTCAAACGATTCGAGCTGGTTCGAGAGTGAAAATACCAGTGCCGTTCCGGGGTTCGATGCACTCGTGTCAGCCGTCGCGTCTGCGTATGCGGCTACACCTAAGCGGTTTTCCAGTTGAAAGGCATGTGAGCACGTCGGCGGGGGAAAATCGTATATCCACGAGATCTCAGCCGCTTCACCTGCCAGATCCGATTCGGTCCAGTTCAGGCTCACTGCCCGCTCGATTTCATTGACATACGCGGTAAAACGCCCTCTGCGCGGGTTCGCACCGTGGTTGACGGTCACATTGCCAGATAGCGTGATCTGCGAGTCCGAGTCCACCGATTCAACGGTCGTCCCTGCCGGCACGCTCACATTCGGCGTAAATGTATGATCGCCTGTCCCGTCATCTGTAAACGCGATGCCTATTCCGGCAACGGCATTTGCATACGATGTGCAGGGGCGATAGGTGTTTTCGTCGATGACGTATAGAAAATAATCGGTTGCGAGCGAGAGTCCGGTCGGCAGTGTTGTCGTGGTCGTATATCGCCCCGGTATGCCCGTATAATAGCCGTGATCCGCTTCTGTAACGGTGATATATCCGCCCACGTTGTCAAAATCAGCCTCCGGTGTCGTGGTCGCCGCCCCGCCGATGCGAAATAGTTTGCCTTCGTCCTGCGCGGTAAACCCGCTGTCCGAGTCGGTAACGACCGCACTCGCATTTGTTACCGAGAGCGTATCGACCCACCGATTGACATCTTCCTCGGTGTATTCCTGCCCCGTAAATGGGTTCGCCCGCGATAGCCGCAGATGCAGTCCCACCCCGCCAAGTCCTTTTTCCGTGACGAAAATAACGTGTGTAGTTTGCCCGTCCGACGCTTCACCTAATACGATATACGCCGCTTTTCCGGTCAGTTGCAGCACTTCCGACGTTGCTGACCCACGCGATTTACCGCCGGTCGCACCGCGTAATCTTGCCGTTTTGAAAGAATACAGCCCGTTTGTCGATGGCGTCCCGCCCGCTATCTCTTCATCCAGTATCCCGACCACCGGCGTAGATGGTTCCGGCAATCCCACTTGAAACGGTCCCGAGTTCTCGTCTGTATAGCTGTCGTTCCATTTGAGGGCGATCTGCAGTATGTTATCGGCGATCAGTCCCGCGATATCGACGCCTTCGATCGACACCTGCCCGTAACCGCAGAAAACGAGAGCATCGGCCAGCGTTGTGAATAGGGACCCGCTCGCTTCCTGTGCCGCGATATCGTCCAGCCCGCCAAACGTGTCTTTTACCGGATAGAGCCGCCGTGAGCCTGTCCCAAGCACATCCAGCCCCTTAAATGGCCGGTGCTGACGTGTTCCGAGCGGTATCAGATTCTTCGACCCCGGTGCAAAATCCGTCAGTTCGCCGCGCAGATCCTGCGCCGCAGCAAAGTCATTGAATATAAATCGGGCGAGTCTATCCATTGGCTAACTTTTCTAATGAAATATCGGTGTTTGTGGGCAGTTTCATATCATTCGCAATGATCTGTTCGCGGATCTTCGCCCGCGCCGCGATCAGGTTCTGCATATCCTTTGGCAGCGGACGAGCGTTTCTAAAACCGCATTCGTTGCACCTGAGCATCGACAGGTTCTGACCGCCTTCTACATAATCAAATTCGCGAACGTAGTTCGGGACCATGCCGGCATCCGTCTGTTTCCACATCGAATGCTCGCACCACAGGTCGTTGTCGATCTCGCGCGCCGTGACATAGCTTCGGGCCTCAGCGCGGATGTTCGTATTTGCCGCGAGTTTTGCCGCCTCGGCGAATAGTCCCTTTTGCTTTAGATACAGTGCCGTTTCGTCACGTAGCGCGGTAATACGGCGTATCAGCAGCGTCCGGGTTTCTACGTCGTCAGAGCCCTCCAATTGCTCCGAAAACTGCCCTATCCTTCTCAGATTGGCCGCAATCGTGCGTTCCGCGTGATCCTTCGGCTTTAATTCGAAACGCCGCCGCATCTGCTCTTGAAATTCAGCATTCTCGGCTAGCTTGT
>JBEBGA010000382.1:0-2764 GCA_040081695.1 Pyrinomonadaceae bacterium | reverse complement strand
GGATAGGTCGCAAAATACTTTCGCAAAGTGTCCTCAGCCTGCGTCTGCGTGAGGCCGGTCATCGACGCAAACCGTGATGCACCGATGCCATAGACTACGCCAAAATTGAGCCGCTTGGCAAACGAACGCTGATCCGGTGTGACGTCTGCGGCGGGAATGCCAAAAACTTGCGCTGCCGTTGCCGCGTGGAAATCCTGGCCCGACTCGAACGCCTCGATAAAGTTTTTATCGTCCGAAAAATCAGCCAATATCCGCAGTTCGATCTGCGAATAGTCCGCAATTACAAGCTTTTTGCCCGCCGGGGCCATAAAGCAGCGGCGGTATTCGGCCTCGTGCGGTATCTGCTGCAGGTTTGGATTTGAACAGGAAAATCGTCCTGTCGGAGCTCCGATCTGGCGAAAATCGGCATGGATGCGACCGGTAACGGGCTCTATAAATTCGAGTATGTTCTCGCCAAAGCTCGACGAAGCTTTGGCGACCGTGCGGTATTCGAGCAGCTTTGCGACCGCCGGATATTTTTCCGCCAGCGGCTGTAATTGCCACGCCCGCGTCGTGTCCGGCATCGGTATCCCCAGCCCGACGAGCGCATCCGTCACCTGTGCCTGGCTGTCGAGATTGATCTCAGGCCGTCCAAACAGCGACGCCTGAGCAACGCCCGCCGACAGCATATCCTGCAGCTCGTCGCCAAATTTTGCTGCGGCCGCTTTGTTCTTATCCAGCTGCTCTCGCCAGCGGCCCGTGTCGAGATAGATACCGTTAAGCTCCATTTCGGCGATCGGTACGACACACTCGTTCTCAAGCTTGAGCACGCGTTTTAGCTCGTCCGTAGCGATACGCTCATCGAGCTTGGCGCGAACCTCAGGCATTATCGCCGCGTCACGGGCGGCATACTCGACCTGCGAATGCGACAATTCCGCCGCCGACCAGTCACTGACCTGTTCGGTCTTGTCGAGCGTCTGCCCCAGGAAAAACTGCACCACATCCGCCAGCCCATGCCGCCGGTCGCCGTCGCCAGCCGACACCAGCAAGCTCGCTAAGTAAGTGTCATAAACATTGCCGACCTCGCACCCCAGATGATGCCGCACCCATTTGGTATCAAACTTTGCGTTATGCGCGATCTTGACCTGTTTGCTCGACGACAGCAGCTCACGCAACGGCGCTAAGTCAGGATTTGTCCGCAGATCGCCCTTGTCTTTGAACGGTTTGAGATCGATAACTTTAGTGTTCTGCCCGTTGCTAAGCTGCACCAGACGCAGTTCACCCTTATACGGATCGAGGTCCGTCGTCTCAACGTCAAAGCCTAAGAAAGGCTCGTTTTTTAGTTCGTCACAGGCTTTCTGCAGCGACGCGGCATCGCTTGCAAGCTGAAAATATATTTCCATTTCGCGTTAATTAGTACTTATCTCGATTGTATCACCGCGACTCGCCGGACAAAGTATCTTGAATTTATCTTTACAATAAATAATTCATTTGTTTATACTTACATCAGCTAGCAGCCATAGCGGATAAACCGCTGTGATGAGCAGCAGCCGTCAGAGGCATCTCAATGTGAGGCTCTGAGTTGAAAAGATCAAGATTTTTACGGGTCTGAGCACGTTTCGATAGATCGGGATAGGTGCTCCCCGTCGAGGAAAGCAAAAAGTTTCGCTTTCCGTTAACCGAAGATCCCTTGCGTAAACAATTTTCAATAGTTGTATATTTGGAAACCATTTCCAAACCCAAGCTATAAGACCATTGCGCGCACGCCTTCGCCAGAAGATCGACCCCAACTCCGTACACCTTACAGACAGAAATTTAATTCCCGACGTCTGCTTTCAAACTAAAGCTGCAGGGCTCTTAGAATTTTGAAAGTTTAAGGATATTTTTGTATGTCAAAAGAAATGATAGTTAGCGTCAACGGACGCGAAAAGAAGATCGCCATTTTAGATAATGGCAAGGTCACAGAATTTTATATCGAACGCGGCGAGGAAAACTCGGGCGTCGTCGGTAATGTTTATAAGGGCCGCGTGATGCGTGTCCTGCCGGGTATGCAGTCGGCGTTCGTCGACATCGGGCTCGAACGCGATGCGTTTTTATATGTCTCGGATTTCTTCGACGAAGAAGAAGAGATCGAACGCATCGTAATGGAAAAGGGCAAGAAAACCTCGGTCGAAGAGGCCACGCGTGAGGTCAATGAACGGATCGACCGCAGCCGCATCGAACGCGAAAAGCAAATGGAATCTGTCCAGGAGCTCGCCGAACCGCTTGCCGAACCGAATGGCGACGCCGAATCGGACATCGACGCACCTGCTGTCGAAACCGCACCTGCCCCCCAAGAAGAAAAACCCGAACGCGGCAAACGCACCCGTGGCGGCCGCGGCCGCAAGGACCGCGTCGAGGAACCACAAGCAGAGGCAGAGGCCGAGCCCGCACCGGTTTTTGAGATCGATTATGACAACTCGGGCTTTGAGCGGATCGCGGACGATGATGAGACCGGCGATATGTTCAAAGACGCCTACATGCAGGAAGCGATCGTTGATCGCGTCCGTGCCGTCGAGTTTGATATGGAGAGCATCGCGTCGGCAGAGGTCGGCACGCTGCTCGCCGAGGTCGCGGGAGATGCCGGCGGCTTTGAACGCATAGCCGACGAAGAGGACGAAGCTCCCGCCAAGGGCAAAAAGGCAAAATCCACGGCCGCAAAGAAACCGGCTGCAAAAGCAAAGGCTCCGGCAAAGAAGGCTGCGCCAAAATCCAAGACGGCGAAGGGCAAAAAAGCTAAAGCTGA
>JBEBGA010000381.1:0-2774 GCA_040081695.1 Pyrinomonadaceae bacterium | reverse complement strand
GACGAATTGATTTGATTCTGCATTCGACATTCTAGATTCGATATTCGATTCAGCCTGGAACTTTGCTTGATTGTCGTGTATAGAACCATTCTGCGATGGGCAGAAAAGGAGAGTTGGGTGAATATTTTTAGGTTAGCTTTTCTATTTTTATTGTTGTTTTCAACGGTTTCCGCACAAACGTCAATTGTTTCGGGCGTTTTGATGGACGCCGGAAAGGCGGTTGCGAATCAGGGCATAAGGCTCGTTTCAGCGAACGACTCATTTGAGACAAAAACCGACGCAGACGGCAGGTATAGCTTCGGCAATATTGCCGACGGCAGGTATTTGCTTGTTTACAGAAACAAACAAGCAAGCGTAAATGTCGCCAACGGCCAAGTCTCGGTCGCCAATTTGGCCGATGTCGTGCAGATCTCTGCGGGAGCGACACAGACAGTCGAGCAGGTCTCAAAAACGGTCGACGTCATTGACGGGCCGGAAATGCGCGACCGGGCGGATTTTGCTTTGATCGAATCTTTGCGGACGATTCCGGGGTTTCGCGTGGCTCAATCCGGTGGGTTTGGCAGGGTTGCGACCATTAAGACTCGCGGGCTGCGCAACTGGGACACAGCTCTTCTGATCGATGGCATTCGCTTTCGAGACGTGACTGCGATCACGGGCGATGCAACGGCTTTCTTGAGCGATCTTACGCTCACCAGTGTTAGCAAGGTCGAAGTATTGCGCGGTTCGGGTTCGTCGCTCTATGGCACGAACGCAATCGGCGGGACGATCGATCTTCAGACGCCGACTGCCAGGCAAGGGACACACGGGCAGTTGAGCGGCAATCTCGGCGGACTTGGATTTGGCCGGTTCCGTGGGACTCTCTCGCACGGCACAGATACCGGCAAATTTGGCATTACCGCGGGGCTCTCACAGACAACCTACAGAAAGGGCATCGACGGCGATGACCGCGCCAACAATACAAATGTTCAAACCCGGATCGACCTCGCTCCGACGGGCAAGACTAGCATTTCCGGTCGCATTTTCTTCTCCGATGCCGATGTTCGGCTGAACACCGACCCTGACACGCTCGGCACTCTGCCAGTGACGAATGCGACGATAATCAATGCACGGCAAGGCGTGAATTTCACTTTTGATGCCAACGATCCTGATCACAGACAGGACTCGCGATTCTTTAGCGGGCAGTTCGTAGCCAATCGGATTGTCAACGATAAATTCCTCATCAGCGGCTTTTATCAGGGCCTTGCCACCAAGCGAACAAACAATAACGGCCCGCTCGGAGCAGGTTTTCAGAGTGCCTCGACAAGCCTGTTTGACGGGACGATCCACACCGGGAATGTCCATTTCAACTGGACACCGGTCCGTGAGAGTACATTGACGGCTGGCTACGAATTTGAGAGCGAAAGCTTCCTGAATGACGGCAAGACGCCTTCGGGAACGGCCAACTATTTCACGCGAGCGGGGCAGAATAGCAATACGTTCTATATGCAGAACCTAGTGAGTCTACTTGATGGCGACTTACAGCTTGCCGGCGGCTTTCGGGTGCAGCAATTCAGGCTAAACCGGCCGGAATTCAGCCTCGCCAATGCGCCTTACAATAACCTAACGCTCAGCAACCCGCCGACAGCCTACACGTTTGACGGTTCGGCTTCGTACTTTTTTCTAAAGTCAGGTGCAAAATTAAGGGCGCATATCGGTAACGGCTATCGCGTGCCGTCGCTGTATGAGCGGTTCGGGTCATTCTTTAACACTTTCCCGTCCAACGCCTTTGTCGCGATCGGCGATCCGTTCCTGAGGCCGGAAAAGACGATCGCGTTTGACGCCGGTGTCGAGCAGAATGTCGCGAATGACCGTGTTCGTCTCTCCGGGACGTACTTTTGGACGCGACTCAACGACATTATCAATTACGGCAA
This sequence comes from Pyrinomonadaceae bacterium, assembly GCA_040081695.1. Taxonomy (GTDB): domain Bacteria; phylum Acidobacteriota; class Blastocatellia; order Pyrinomonadales; family Pyrinomonadaceae; genus OLB17. Next base: position 864 of record JBEBGA010000381.1, on the reverse strand, counting down.
TAGTCTGCCCAACATCGGAACGACCACGCGGCCTTTTGGGGGTTACCAGAATGGTAAGGGTGGCACGTCCCGCGGCGGCGAATTCGGCGTCAAGGCCAAGGCGACCAGCACGACCGACCTGTTTGCCTCCTACACATACACCGACAGCGTCCAGCTAACGCCGCAGCTTACGGGCAGCGGCATTTTCAAGACGCTTGGCGTTCCCGATCATCAATTTACGCTCGTCGCGACGCAGCGGTACAAGCGTTTTTGGGTCAATTTCGATTTCCTCGCGACCTCGAAGTATCTCGCCCCGATCTTTAGCAATACGACGTTCAACTCGTATATCTATAGCTTTCAGGGCAATCGAAAGGGCGATCTGACGGCTGGTTACACGTTTGCGATCAAAGGCGACAAGTCGCTACGGCTGTACGGGACGATCGAGAATGTGTTCGATCAGGAATACTACGAGAATGGTTTTCGCACCGCCGGGACGACCGGTCGGGTTGGATTGACCTTTGGATTCTAGAAAAGAAGTCGGGATTGAGGCCCGACTTTTACCTCATCGTGATTTGATCCAAAAGAAAGGCCGGGAAATTGTGCCGAGTAGCGCGCAAAAACGCTTCTCTTTGAAATTCCCGGCCTTTCTAACCTCTTAACCTAGTTTACGGTAGGGAACAAGTGTCGTCCGATCCGCTCCCATTCGTTAACCTGCCGGGCGCGGCGGTTTTCGGTGGCGTTGGCCAGAGAAGCGATGACGTCGTCGAATGGGCGCACGTTTGAGTTGTTGGATCGGGAAGTGTGTATCTGAGAATTGTTTTCGCGAGCGTGGTCGCGTGGAATATTGCGGTCGATATGTTCAGCCATCGTAGTGCCTCCGTTGGT
>JBEBGA010000380.1:0-2781 GCA_040081695.1 Pyrinomonadaceae bacterium | reverse complement strand
ATGCATCACCATAGATATCCGTGGGTATTACTGTAGGAATCTTTTTAACCGCAGCCATGCGAGATGGTTGGTCAGACGTTCTTTTTTGGTCACGGGATAAATTTCTTTTTCGGCACATTGCCGGATGTCGTTTTGCATTTCCTCGACCGCGGCCACGGCCTCTTCGCGGGAGTTGGTAAATTTGCGCGCCAAGTCCCAGAGAAACTCATCATAAGTACCCGCCTTATGATTGGCGGCAGGTTTGTCTTTACCCGCCCTACCTTTTAATTTGGCGGGCTTGAACGGCTGCTGGTACGTCCGCGTCAAAAATTGTGTTGCTGAGCTTGCCATCTCCTTATTCTCCCATTGCCAAGTAAGTCACTCAATACCGGCGTTCGTTCAGGGCCCGTTCACGCTGTTGCCAAAATCTCCACCGCCAATTAAGCCCGAGCGGGTGCGAAGTGTGGTGTAGACCAAAAATCACCCCGAGCTGCAAATGTATGTAATACATCGAAAATCTGACCACTTTCATCACTCGGATCCTCCGTCAAAATTTGAAAACGAAAGGACGGCTTTGTTTCCAGATAAGCCGTCCTTTCAGTAGCTTTCGCTATAAATAGAGAAAAGGACATGTTGTCAAAAGGCCTTGAGCATTAGAGATTGTGTTAACACAGGAGCGTTAGCAGAATGCGAAATTTGGTGGTGCACTCAATTTATTCAATTGTCTCAAGGCTTACACAGATTAAACCCGAACCCAAAAATAATGTATGTGCGCTTGCATACATAGTGAAAATAAAAAATTTATTGCTTCGGTATGCTGGTGAACAGACCTCGGACGACCGCCCCATTAATATTTACTCATGACATTTTGACTGGAGGAAACATATGCCAAGAGGAGACAAAGACGCATACACCGATAAGCAGCAGCGGAAGGCCGAGCATATCGAAGAAAGTTATAAAAAGGACGGGCTTTCGACCAAAGAAGCCGAAGCACGCGCTTGGGCAACTGTAAATAAGCAGGACGGAGGTGGAAACCTAAGCGGCTCCGGCAGAAAAAACCACCCGAGGAAACCCTAATTAATATGGACGCCGTGAGATCATCCAAACAGCGCGGAGCCCGGCCAAAAAATCCGCTACCTAAACAAAAACAGCAACGCCCCGGCCTAGAAAGCAGGGTCCGACCTCGTCCACAATTTCTTGCACCCGATTACAATGGTTCCCGTAAGCTTAAGGGTAAGGCGGCTCTGATCACCGGTGGAGATTCGGGCATCGGTCGTTCCGTCGCGGTCCTCTACGCCCGTGAAGGTGCGGACGTTGCTATCGTATTCCTCCCGAAAGAGAAGTCGGATGCGAAGGAAACCGCCGCCTACGTTGAAGCCGAGGGTCGGCGCTGCCTACTGATTTCAGGCGATGTAAGTTCCTCGGCGTTTTGCGAAAAGGCGGTGAAAAGAACGGTCAAGGAATTTGGAAAGCTCGATATCCTTGTCAACAACGCTGCGTACCAGCAGCATCAGGACTCCATCGAAAATATTACGGACGAGCAGTTTGATACAACATTTCGAACAAACATCTATGGATATTTTTATATGGCCCGCGCAGCCGTCAGCGTGATGAAGAAAGGCTCAGCGATCTTAAACTGCGGTTCAATAACCCGGCTCGAAGGTTCCAAAGAACTGATCGACTATTCTGCAACCAAGGGAGCAATACACGCCTTTACAAAGTCGCTTGCACAGAATCTGGTCGACAAAGTCATTCGCGTAAATTGCGTCTCGCCGGGACCGGTATGGACGCCGCTAAATGTTGCGGACAAAGATCCAGAAGAGGTGGCAAAACACGGCGCCGATACGCCAATGAAGAGGCCCGCTCAACCGGAGGAGATAGCACCCGCGTTCGTATTCTTTGCGTCGAACGCGGATTCGAGTTACATAACGGGCGAAGTATTAACACTGTTAGGAGGCGAGACGACTGCGGGGTAATTATTATGGGAAGCTATAGAGACAGATACGAGCCGATGTGCGAAACCTCAGAAGAGGGCGAGCGGCTATTCACACGGGAATCGATACAGATGACGTCGTTCGATATCGGCGAGCGGATACTGTCACTATTTGGCTACCAAACGCTCACGAATGTAGTTTTTCGACTTCGTGTGGACTCGCACGCGTTGTCCGCAGTAATAGATGGCGACGAACTGCCGTCGGCCGAGATGCTTCTAGGCATTCAAAAGCTAACCGGGGCGTCGATCGACTGGATACTCACCGGTCGAGGCAGGCAGTTCCTTCACACCGAAGAACCGATGATCCGCCCGCCTCAAACCCTGCCGCCGCCGGCTCGCCCACGGCGCAAACCATGCGAAGCCATCTATGTCGTTGAGATCCCAACAGTTTCATAAGAGAGGATGCCCGCGAGCGTCGCTACGCTCTTAACGATCTTCTATCTGCTGTTTAAGATCGCTTTTCGTAGGTATTTACTATCATGCTAGCCAAATGGATCGGGGATCGGATGAGCGACGAGCCATTTTTCGGCGGCTTTGACATCGTTGAAAACTTGGAAAGCGGCACCCTGAGAGTTGAGCTTGCCGACGAAATGCTGCAGCGGCGGATCGAGTTCGGCGGTTTTGTTTACAAACGCGATGACCATCCCCTTACTCAGGCGGACATAATCTCCAAGAATGGATTCGGTATGCTCCGGGCCAAGCACCTCCGGGATACGCCGGTCTATAAGCAGTTTCTTGATCCGGAGTTCGCCGCATTTAAGAGCGATCTCAGAAAGGTATTCGAGCGAAGTCTCGCGGTCGATTGCGGG
>JBEBGA010000379.1:0-2782 GCA_040081695.1 Pyrinomonadaceae bacterium | reverse complement strand
GGCGATGGCGACTTGCGAACCGAAGTCGAGAAGCTCATCTCACAGTTTGAAGACGCAAGCAGTTTTATCGAACAGCCAGTTTATGAGAGTGGCAAGAGCGGCCTTTTATCTGCTCTGCTCGACGAGACCGATGACGACCCTATGGTCGATAAGCTGCTCGGCAGCTATCGCATAGAACGCGAGATCGGGCGAGGCGGGATGGGCGCCGTTTATGAGGCGGTGCGTGCTGACGGCGAGTTTCGGCGTCGCGTCGCAATAAAAATCGTAAAGCGCGGTGTCGATACCGATTTTGTTCTAAGGCGTTTTCGCAACGAACGCCAGATACTTGCGGCCCTCGATCATCCTTTTATTACGCGGTTGATCGACGGCGGCACAACCGATGACGGCAGGCCTTACTTTGTGATGGACTATATCGACGGCTTGCCGCTTTACAGATTTGCGGACCGGAACGCGCTGTCGATAAATGAGCGTTTAGCTCTTTTCTTGCGAATCGGCGAGGCCGTCGAATATGCTCACCAAAGACGCGTCATTCATCGCGATCTAAAACCGTCTAATATTCTAGTTGCCGGCGACGCGAGCCCGCGTCTCCTTGATTTTGGCATCGCGAAACTTCTCGACCCCGAAATGTCGTTTGAAACGCTACAGCCGACGGCGACCGCTCTGCGAATGATGACCATCGACTATGCAAGCCCGGAGCAAGTACGCGGCGAACAGGTTGATTTTTCGACAGATGTTTACAGCCTCGGCGTAGTTTTATATGAGCTGCTGACCGGATTTCGGCCTTATCGAGTTACCAGCCGTGCTCCCCACGAGATAGCAAAAGCGGTCTGCGAAGAGGAGCCCGTGTTGCCCAGCGACGTTAGCGGCGGCGCTGTTCCAGGCGTTCCAGTGCCCGTGAGCAAATCGGCGACGACGATCTTGTCGGCCCACGATCTTGGCAAAACAAGTGTCAACGCTGCTGATGAGCTCCGCGGCAACCTCGACAATATCGTAATGAAGGCGCTCGAAAAGGAACCGAGCAAACGTTATCGATCGGCCGCGGAGTTCTGCTCCGATATCGAACGGCATATCGAGGGCAAAACGGTGGACGCACCCCAATACTCATCTCGGAAAAGGACTGAATTAGTTCATTCATACAGCGACGACGCAAAGTTGCTCGCAGTTCTGCCCTTGAAATTACTTAATTTTTCAGCCTCCGAGAATACAGACGAAAATTATCTGAGCATCGGTCTGGCAGATGCGATCATTTCACGCCTTACCAATGTTCGAGGTTTTACGGTTCGCCCGACAAGTTCGATTTCGGGTTATGAAAAAAGCGATGTTGACCCGTTGCAAGCAGGGCGGGAATTGGGTGTTGATTTTGTCCTCGATGGCCGCATTAAAAAATACGGCGAGACGTTCCGGGTTTCTCTGCAAATGTTGGACGTGAACAAAGGTTCGAACAGTTGGGCAGGGCAATTTGACGAAAAATTTACAGATGTTTTAACGCTCGAAGATGCGATTTCGGAACAAGTTGCGGACGCTTTGGTTTCGCAAGTTACAGGCGAAAATGATGTCAAACTAGGAACCCGCGGAACGGATAATCCGCAGGCTTACGAAGCATATTTGAAAGGTCGTTATCATTGGAATCAGTTCACGCCCGATTCTTTGCCAAAGGCGATTGAGCAGTTTCAAAAAGCCGTTTCGCTTGATCCGAATTTCGCTTTGGCTCACGTTGGCGTGGCGGATTTTTACATTTGGGCGAATATTTACGGGATCATTCCTTCGCTTGAATCTTACAAACACGCCGAATGTGCGGTTAAACGTGCGTTGGAAATTGATGACCAACTTGGCGAAGCCTACGCAACGCTTGGTTTGATCAAACAAAATCAGTTTGATTGGCAGGAAAGCGAGGATCTTTACCCCAAGGCGATTGAATTAAGTCCAAATTATCCAAATGTTTACGAGTGGTATTCCGCTGTTTTGATTGGCAGCGGAAAAGTCGAAAATGGTCTGAAACAACTTGCTCGTGCGGAAGAACTTGACCCGCTGTCTCTCCGCACAAAAACTTTGGTGGCGTGGACAAAATATCAAGCTCATCAATTTAATGATGCACTTGCCAAAGCCAATGAAATCATTGATTTAGATGACAATTATCCGCAAGGTCATCTGCAAAAAGGTTGTGTTTTAACCCAAATCGGAGATGCCAATGAAGCTGTTGCTGAAATTGAAAAAGGGATGAGGTTGATGCCGGAATCGGCTCTGGCAAAATACTATTATTGCTACGCCCTCGCCGCCGCCAATCGTTTGGAAGATGCCCGAAAAGTTTGGCTGGAAATGAAGAATTCGACTGAATATGTCAAGCCGATGTTTTTGGGTTTGGCAAGCGTGGCGGTTGGCGAATTTGACGATGCGTTCAAATATTTCAACCAGGCGGCGGACGAATTTGACCCGTGGCTGGTGTGGTTTGGGACTGATGCCAAACTGAAAGTTATTCATTCGGACAAACGCTATCTCGAATTACTAAAACGGACGAAAAATCCGATTGCAGAACGGTTTGAGCAAAAGTTTTACGAGAAAAAATCAATTGCCGTTTTGCCTTTGCAGTTTATCGGCGAAGCACAAGCCGACGATGCTTATCTCGCAGTTGGTCTGGCTGATGTGATGATTACGCGGCTTTCAAATGTGCGGCGGTTAATTGTTCGCCCGACCAATTCAATCTTGCGGTTTGCCGAAACGCAAGATTCGTTTGCGGCGGGGCGTGAATTAGGCGTTGATTTTGTTTTATGCGGAACAATTCGTC
>JBEBGA010000378.1:0-2797 GCA_040081695.1 Pyrinomonadaceae bacterium | reverse complement strand
AAACGGTGCACCAAGCAGCGTTCCGCCCGTCACAACCGGCTGGCCAATCGTGCCACTCAGCGAAAACAACCCGCCCGCCGCAGTGCCGCCACCGCCCGCGATTACTGATTTTTCAATCGTGAACTGCCCGCCACTTTGCGCCCTTGCACCTACGGTTAATAAAAATACGAATATGCTGCACAAATAAATTCGGTTCATCATTTTATTTCTCCTTGCATACCTCGGCCTGCGCGTTCGCACCGCAGACGAGGCGTTTTAACATTTCGATCTGCGTCTGTTGTTTCTGGATCTGAGTCTGCTGTTCGCGGATCGCGTTCAGCAGGACGACGCCGAGGCGGTCATATTTAACACCTTCGACCTGGCCGTCTTTGTTGTAATGGACCAGAAGAGGCTCGACTGCCGCGACATCTTCCGCACCGAGGCCGAGATCTCGCATTCCACCGTCTTTCCAATCGAATGTGATCGGCCGAAGGCGATCGACCAGACTCAGGCCGGAATTGAACGATGCAATATTCGTTTTGTAACGCATCGAAGACGAACAAAAAGCGACTTCCCTCGAAGCGTTGCGGCACAGTGGCGTGTCTCCGCCGCCGGAAAGCAAGGAAACTTTCAGCGTCGCGGTGTCTAGAATGTTGGGCACGAAAATGACGTTCGTGTTTGTGCCAATTACGATCTGATTGTTTGCGAACGCAAATGCATTTGCGCCGATCGCAGCCGCGTTTGTGATTCCCGGATTTCCGCCCGCATAGGCGCCGATGTAGGTATTGCTAGACCCGATCGTGTTGCTGCCGCCAGCAGCCCGTCCTACAAACGTGTTGTCGCCTCCGCTCGTGTTCGCAGCACCGGCGTTCGCTCCAAAAAAAGCGTTGTTGCTTCCGGTCGTGTTTTCATCGCCCGCCTCGCGTCCGAAGAAGGCGTTACCGATTCCGGTCGTATTCAGGGTTCCAGAGCCCGAACCAAAAAATGAGTTGAAACCCGCTATGGTGTTCAGTCCCGCCTGATGGCCGAAAAACGCATTGTCCGCACCGCTAACGTTTGCGCCGCCGGCCGATCGTCCGAAAAAAGAATTCCTCGCGCCGTTCGTATTGCTATCGCCGGCGTTGGCTCCGAAAAACGAATTGTCGCTCACGGTATTTGCGAGTCCGGCTGAGCGGCCGAAGAACGCGTTATTGCTTCCCACTTGATTCGAGAATCCGGCTTGAATTCCGAAATACGAGTTGTCATTCCCGGTCGAGTTCATTAGACCGGTGCTAGCACCAAAAAAGCGTTGGTGCGCCCCGTAGTATTCGCAGCCCCGGCGTTGGAACCAAAAAACGCGTTGCTGCTTCCGGTCGTATTCAGACCGCCCGAGCTCGCGCCGAAGAACGAATTGAAATTGCCGGATGTGTTTGCGTTTCCCGCGTTCGAGCCGACGAAGGAGTTCGTGTTTCCGACATTTGCCGAACCTGCGCCGACGCCCGCAAAAACGTTCGCAGCTCCGGCGACACTCAATACGCGGTTAGATCCGACGTTGTATTGCGTCGCGGTCGTGACCGCGTTTGCTGTTAATGATCCACCCGCGACGCCGTTGCCGGAGATGTTGAAGTTGCTCGCCGCTTGCGGCACGGCAGTGTTCTGAATGTAAGCGGTGCTGCCCGCGGTCGGCGGCCGTGGATCGGTCATTCTCGGGTCAGTAGTAACGACGAATTGATCCGCCGCCGTGCCGCCTAAACTCAGTGCATTTGCCGCCGTATCGGAGGTCGCCGCGTTCAGCGACCTCACCGAATAGGGCGCGCTCATGATTTGCTGTCGCGGCGTTAAAGGGAGAAAAGCATTTGCCGCGGCCGAGAAAACACTGACCTCCAAATATCTGTCCGCCCCGCCAAACGCCGCCCCGCCGAATGTTAAATTAACTGCAAAAATTCCGTTCGTGACCGTGACAGCGGCATTGGTCTGCATTGCACCGATTTGACTACCGCCCGATGGTGCGTCGAACAAGCCAAACTGCATTTGGTAGCTTCCGCTTGCTGGCAGGTTGTTGTCTTTTAACCTGCCCTGGTAAGTAAAGGACGATGTTTGTCCGAAAGCGAATCCGCCGAAAAATGCCAAGCAGACCGCAAGAGTTATTTTAATAAGAATGTGGTTTAGGCTGTTCATGTTATTTTATTTGACCTCTTTGCAAACATCGGCCTGCGCGTTTGTCTGACAGATGACTTTTTTCAATCCTTCGATCAAAAATTTCTGTTCCTGCAACTGCTTCTGTTGTTGTTCGATTTGCGCCTGCTGTTCTTTGACGGCATTGAGCAAAACGACTCCGAGGCGGTCGTATTTCACGCCCTTGACTTGTCCGTCTTTGTCGTAAATCACCAGCAGCGGCTCGACGGCGGCGACATCTTCCGCACCCAAACCGAGGTCGCGCATTCCGCCTTCCTTCCAATCGAAGGTTATCGGCTGAAGACGATTGACGAGATTTAATCCGAATTTGAAAGGCGCGATGTTTGTTTTGTAGCGCAGAGATGATGAGCAACTGCCAACCCTGTCAGAAGTAGAAAGGCACAGTGGAATAAATGCCGGCGGAGTAATGTCTCTGATTGTCAGCGTTCCGCCTATTGCGGTATTTCCGTCTATCGTAGCACTGCCGGGAACACGCAGGAAATTGGTGTCCGTCCCAATAACAATTTGATTGTTGAAACCGGCAAGAGCATTTGCGCCGATGGCGGTCGCATTGAAAATGCCCGCCGCGCCTTTGGCGTTGTAACCGAGGTAGGTATTGCTGTTGCCTATCGTGTTGTCCGCGCCGGCTAAAACGCCGACGAAA
>JBEBGA010000377.1:0-2813 GCA_040081695.1 Pyrinomonadaceae bacterium | reverse complement strand
GAACGGTGTCCAGACACACACCGTTCCCGAGGACCCAGAAAAGCGAGAACTGCTTGCCCGCCGGATGAGCTTTGCTGAGGGCGGCAATTTTGAAAAAGGTTTGGCTAAGTACACCGCCAACGTCAGCCGCATTTTCGAGCGAGTATTTGGCGAGATCAGTGAGGCTCCGGACGAAATACACACGACCCGCGACGTCCCGACCGCCAGCGAACGCTCGCGTTCGCATGTTTTGGCATCACTCGAAAAATCCGATATTAACTTTGACGCATCCGGCAAAAACGTCACGGTGCTCGATCGTGTAGCCGAGGTCTCGCCGCATTTTGCCTCAATGCTCGCCGCCAATCCGCATCTAGTAGCCGATCTTCCCGACCCCGAAGGTGAATTTACCGAGCCCGATTACGCCGAGCAGATGATGGCATCGGTCGAATCGGTCCGCGATTTTGGCCAGCGTTTGTCGGCAATGCGGCGGACGTGGTCGCGAGCTTTGCTACAGATCGTTGTGCTCGATATTTTTGAAAAGATAACCATCACCGAGGCCAAACGTCTCCAGACAAGCCTTGCCGAGGCAAGCATCGCCGCCGCTCTGTGTGTCGTTCGTGACGAACTCGCCGTTCGTACCGGCAACATCGTCAAGCCCGCACCGCTCGATCTGGCCGTTCTAGCTCTCGGCAAACTCGGCGGCAAGGGCATCGATTATGACTCCGACCTTGATCTCGTCATAGTCTATTACGACCCAAAAGACATCATGGCGGAGATCACACCCGCCGAATTTTACAGCCGCGCGGTCGAGCTTTTTGTAACGACGCTCTCGTCGATGACACGCGACGGCAGCCTCTACCGAGTCGATCTGCGGCTGCGGCCCTTTGGCTCAAAAGGAATGAGTGCGATGTCGATCGACGCATTTCTAGGCTATATGGCAGAAACTGCAGCCGTCTGGGAAATGCTAGCTTTCGTAAAACTAAGAATGGTCGGAGGCGATCCGAGCATCGGGCTGAATGTCGAAAACGAGACCCGCCGCGTCATCCACGAACGCTCCGCCGCTCTGCCTGCAGACGAACTCCGCGATGAAACTCTCCGCGTCCGTCTCGCGCTAGAAAACCAACGCGTCCGAACCCGTCGCGGCGGCGACATCGACATCAAATACGGCTCAGGCGGCATGCTGGATGTGTATTTCGCGATGCGATTTTTGCAGCTTCGTGATAACGTGCCCGATGCCGCCGGGTCAGAACCGGGAGCGACGGTTGCGGGCCTACCGCAACACTGGCACGATCTTGTGCCAGAACCGACTGGGTTCCTAAATGCAAATAACCGCTCAACTTCGTTCATGCTCGAACAACTCGCTAGCAAGGGCTCTTTGTCAGCAGAGACCTACAAAGAACTACTAGCCGGATACAATTTCCTTTCAAACCTCGACCACAACCTACGCCTTACGATCGGCCGGACAACCCGCGTGCCGCTCGGTAACGAGAACGCACTCAGCACCATTGCCGCTCGAATGGGGCTCGCCTCGCCCGCCGATCTGCTCGAACAGTTAACACTCCACCGACTCGCGGTCCGCTCCGCTTTCGAGAAAATTCTCGCTTAAAATGAAAAGGCGGCCTGCTGCAGTGCAGCAAACCGCCTCAAACCAGCTAAGGCAACCTACTTGTCTTTATCTTCATTCGCGACCTGTATTGCGGGCTCAACGATGGTATAAGCAGAAAGCAGCCCGTCTTTCATATTAAACAGACGTCCCGAAGCATCATCAACCTCGTAATCAGGCTGTTTGTCGTTAAAGACGATCTGCGTCTGGGCCTTACCGGTCAGCAGATTGACACCGACGAGGCCCGAAGCCTTATCATCCTTGCCCTTTTCGTCCTTGGTCTTGAGCGTTGTCAGCACGTAATATACGTTGCCCGATTGCTTACCAGCCTGATATTTCGTGCCCATAAACTGCTGATAGCTCGACATCATATTCAGGAAGTTCGAGTTCTCATTAAAAGCGGAGTTATAATCACCGCGGTTGGCATAACTTGTCTCTATTCCCTGCGACATAGCCGCTGCCGTAACCGTGAGGGCCGTCATCACGATGGACTGCCATCCTGAAATGCCCGGCGCGTCATATTTCGTGGACCAAGCGATATCACGTGCTTTTGGATCAAAGCCGATCAGATGCTGCATACCGCGAACGACCACCGTGCCGTTTTCCTGACGAACTAGCGAGATCGGGTTGTCGGTCGTATCGGCACCTTTTTTCATGAGGCCACCGATACCGCCAAACGCCACAGCCGCGACCTTACCGGCCGTGGCTCCTGCACCGACCTTAAACTTAAATTTGAGCGGCAACTTATAAGCCTCTTTGACCTTGCCAGAGGAAGACATATCAAGTCCGATCAGGTTCTTTTCGTCCGCGATCATCACGGTGTTGATGTCGTTGAGGATCATCATGTTAGTGATCGAACCCTTGGCACCGGTGTAGATCCAGTTGGTCTCCCCAGAGTTTTTGTTAAGTGCGACGACGCCGATCGGATCTTTCTTTGACCATTCGCCTTTTTTCCATTCAAAGAAAACGCCGCCCATTCGCCCGTAAAGCACGTCGCCGACGAGCTGCATCTCTGCGATGCCGCCCTTGCCAAAGTCTTTCGTGGTCCACTTAACGTTGCCGCTATTTTTATCGACGGCGCGGATAATGCCCTTTGCCGACGTGTAAATAACGTCGCCGTCAAAAACGATCTGGCCGTTCGTGTTTTTGAGGCTGCCATCCGTCACGTCATAAAGCGTTTTCCATAAAAGCTTGCCATCCGTAAGGTTATAGCGATGGAGCCCTGCGTAAG
>JBEBGA010000376.1:0-2821 GCA_040081695.1 Pyrinomonadaceae bacterium | reverse complement strand
ATTAGTAGGAGTTGCGGTCGGCGTATTCGTCGGGGTCGCTGTCGGAGTGTTTGTAGGAGTCGCCGTCGGGGTGTTGGTTGGGGTCGGCGTGTCGTTGTCGGTGATCGTCAGAACGGAGGTCACCTGGCTGCCGAGTGTAGCTCCGATCGGTAAGGACAGGGCCAGATTTATCGTTTCGCTGCCTTTGATCTGTAGGTCCTCGCAGATCGTTACCGTGAATGTCTGACTCGAAACACCTGCGTTAAACGTCAGTGTTCCAGCGGCATTTACGTAATCGACTCCTCCACCGCAGCTTGCGCCGCCGGTCGCGGTTCCGTTGCTCGTGGCGTAATTGACCGTATCGACACCCTCGGTGCCGTTGGCACGATTGACGGTGATCGTCGCCGTGCCGCCGCCTTCGCCGATGGAGTAGTTCGCTGAGCTATACTGCAGGATCGGCTGCACCTCAAACGCTCCGATATCTGCACCGTCGCCGCCGCTGGCATTGGGGATGGCCGTATTATCGACCGGCTTGGTCTGCTGCCGCTGATCGGCAGTTGCGGAGAAACTAAATCCCTTGTCGATCGCCGGGCTGCCCGTTAAAAGAGCGTGGGTAAAGGTCATTCCGCCGTTGTTTTGCAAAGCTCCGACCAGCGGATCAACACCCGTGATGTTGCTTGCGGTAACGCCGTTAATGGTCGCGCCGGTGGTGTTCCTGATAAGATTGAAACCGTTTGAATTGAACGTGCCTAAAACATCGGGCGAGGTACCGCCGTTTGCCGTGTTATTGGCAAAAATCGAATTGCTAAGATTGGTGTTATTGTTCGCGCCGGGACGTTCAATGCCACCGCCGTTAAGTGTTGCCGTATTGTTAACGATGGTCGAATTCGTGATGTTGACATTTGCTGTTCCTACAGTGTTGGAGTAAATGCCGCCGCCGTTGCGCCCGGCGGTATTGCCGCTGACCGTCGAATTTGTGATTGTCATCGGGAGTTCGACATAAATTCCGCCGCCTATGCCCGTAGCAGTATTACCCGTATTTGCTGTATTACCGTTAATAGTCGAACCCGTAATTGTTACTGAACCTTCTCCGGTCAAATAAAGCCCGCCGCCGCCCGTGCCGGTTGTATTGCTGTCCGAATTAGCGGTGTTGTTTGAAATGGTCGAATTGTTGATGTTCAAGAACGGGGTTCCGCCATTGGGTTGATAATAAATAGCACCGCCGTTTGCCGGTGAAGAATTTCCGGTTAGGACCGAACTGTTGATCGTGAGCCGACCGCCGCCCTGAACGGCGATGGCTCCGCCATTGCCGGTCGTCCCGTTTCCGGTAAAGGTCGAACCCGTGATGGTCATCGAACCGGTAGAATGGTAGATCGCCCCACCCAAGCTGTTGAACCCGTCGTTGGTTGCCGAGTTATTCGTGAATGTCGAGTTGGTGATGGTCGCGGTGGCAGTAGCATTGGTTGGATTGAAACCAACAGCCCCTCCGCCCAAAAGGGTATTTATATTGTTTGTAAAAGTGCAGCCGGTAACAGTTAATGACAAAGCCGCCCTGTTGCCGATAGCACCGGTGTAATTAAAGAAGTTACTACTCGTGTTGGCATCAAAGGTCATGTTGGTAGCTGTCAGATTGCCGGCGTTCGTGATAGCTCCGAAGACAGCCTGCCTCAGCGTCATTCCGCTGAGGAATGCCGTATCGCCCGAACTCAAGTCAAATATCGGCACGGCATTGTTGCCGCTCACGGTCAGCAGATTTTGTCCGGGTCCGGTAATCGTCAGAGAATCGCCCGTTGCCGGATCGAGGCTGATGACCGATGCCAAGATAATCGTCTGCGGTGAATTAAATAACGCATCAAACACAATGGTGTCCGAACCCGCCGCTGCATTCGAATCCAAAACTGCCTGACGCAAACTGCCTCCACCGGTATCGTTTGTATTTGACACTGTAAACGTTGCAGCCATTGCATTTAGTGTGGCAGCACCAAGAATGGTGGCCGTGACCACGAGATAGAGACTAAGGTATCGTGTGATGTTCCGCATATTTCCTCCACTAGAACTAAATTCGACTTTTTTAGGGTTCGTATCTGTGTATGCGAGAAAAATGAGCCAAGTCGGACACGGCGGCGAAAAAAATTCCCTTTCAACGAGAAAAAGGGTAAAATTCGACAACATTACTTCACAATGCAGTTGTTATGAGCGAGAAGCAGATTTCTGAGATCACGCGGATATTGCAGGACTGGAATGGCGGCAACGAGGAGGCGAGTGAGCGGTTGCTGCCCTTCGTCTACGAGGAGCTGAAACGCCAGGCCCGCTATCTTATGTCTGTCGAGCGTAGTAATCACACCCTCCAGCCGACTGCGCTCGTTCACGAGGCGTTTCTGAGAATTAGCCAACAAACTGGTATCGACTGGCAGAATCGCAGTCATTTTTACGGTATCGCGTCGCGGCTGATGCGACAGATACTTGTCGATCACGCACGCAGGCACGCATCGGCAAAACGTGGGAGCCGCGCGATACACTTTTCGCTCGAAGATGTTCAGATCCCGATCGAGGAACGTGCTGACTCGCTACTTGTGTTGAATGACGTGCTCGACCGTCTTGAAATACTCGACGAACAACAGGCAAAAGTGGTCGAGATGCGTTTCTTTGGCGGGATGAACAACGGCGAGATCGCCAAGAATCTCGGCATCTCAGAACGCACCGTCGGCCGCGAATGGCAGGCGGCAAAGTTGTGGCTCTATAGTGAGCTAAATCGACGCTAGATTTTTTTTGGCAGAATTTTTACGCGGTCGAAAGAGGTCGTCGGCAAAGTTTATGCCGCGCTTGCCGAAAAAAATAATCA
>JBEBGA010000375.1:0-2832 GCA_040081695.1 Pyrinomonadaceae bacterium | reverse complement strand
TTTACACCGGTTGCATCGGTGTAATACGAGCGTGTTGGCCCGCGTGAGCTAAATGTAGCGATGCCGTCATCGTTGCGAGCATCGGTTCCAAAGGTATTCGTCGCGCCAACGGTGATGACCGACGGATCATTGCCGGGGCTATGGATCGCACCGTACATTTTTTGTCCGGCGGCGTTCTTACCGTTGTTACCGGCGGCGGCCACAACTACGATACCGGCATCGACGAGCCGACGTGCGGCACGGCAAAGCGGATCGTTACGCCATGTTTCGATGGCAGGCGTGCCGAGGCTAAGATTAACTACCTTGATGTTATTGGCACTACGATTGGCGAGTATCCAATCGAGTCCTTGAATAAGCGAAGCGGTCGTGCCGGTGCCGGTTGCCCCAAGCACCCGAACATTGATTAACTTTGCATTAGGCGCCATGCTGCGGTAATTGAGCAGCTCATTACTCTGCCCTTTACCCCCGGCGATCAAACCCGCTACGTGTGACCCGTGGCCGAATGGGTCGCGGCTGGTGCCCGAATTGCCGTTGGTGCTGCTCGCCGTAAAATCTACGTGCTTGACCACGCGGTCGCCGCCGAGCAGAGTTGAGTTGTCGTAAAACGATCGATGGCCCTCGTACACGCCCGAATCAACGACAGCGATACCGATACCGGTTCCGTCCAATTGGCTCGTCACCGTGTTGGTAACACCGCCAACAACCGTCGTATTGGTCAATGTCCTGACAAGCGAGACGCCGGTTGTATTTTCGATGTGGCCAAGCTGGCTCAGCTCTCGGTCGAGCGATATATGCCTGGCACCTCTGACGGCGGCTATCTCTTCGGCGGCACGCACAGGCAGATCGACGATGAGCATGTTCAGGGCGTCAGCCTTAGCGGTGATCGCAACGTTGTTGCGGCGAAGGACATCAAGCAACTGTGGATTGTCTATATCATCCGACTGGAGAATAACCTTAACGGTCCTATTCTGGTCGGCACCAGCTACTAATTCCCTCAGATCAGGCGAGAGTTTATCGCCTACGAACTGATCTTCGTCCGCCGCGTTGGCAAACGAAACGCTCTCAAATCGCGAACGGAGTTTTGCGTCCGCCGTGATCTGGCTATCAAACGTTGCGGCGTCCGAAGCACTCATTATCTGGATCTGTCCTTGCGACAAAGCACGATAAAGATCGGATGCGACACGCTGGCCGAGCATCGGCGAATTTCCCGCAAAAGCAGCGATGTCATCTATATATATGGCCATCTTGCCTTTTTGGGCGGTCGCGTATTTCAGAATGCCTTCGAGGGTGCGGTCGAATGCGGCCTGATCTTTTGAAATTGCAAAAAGGGCGTTCCAATTGACACGGTACAAACGTTTGTCGCCTTTGGCAGAGAGGCGATTAGCGACTGCGTTAACGACCATATCGCGTGCATATCCCTGATTATCGATGAGCACAGCGTTTTTGCTGTCGCCCAACGAGAGGATACGCGTCAGCGACGCAGCTTCGCGTGTGTACGACTGGCTAACATCGGCCGATGCCGGAACCTCCGTCAGATACGCGGCAAATGACGCGATCCCGGCTTCGGTGTTTGCCGTTGCCTTATCGGTCTTACCCGCGTTCTGGCCGAAAGCCAGTGTCGAGAATAGTAACGTGAAAATCAGCACATAAGCCGTTACTGTCGGTGTTAATTTAACTCTCATAATATCTGGTGTGCTCGTGGGTCGAGCGTCCTTGATTCGAGTGGGCTTTGCCCGCGACACTAATGGCAACGCCCGTGCCACGACCAAGAAAAGCCCTGAAATACCGATATTTATTGAGTTTGAGAGGAATGAGATGCGAAAGCGTCGAACCTTGGCCGGTCAACATTCGGTCAACCTGACCGAAAGCGATGTGTCAGAGTGAATGAAAGTGCGGCTCTACATGCAGAAGGCCACACGTTTGGAGTCCCGCCTTTAGGCGGCCTTCTGGGCAGAAGCCCGCACGAAGTAAGGGCGTAACACTCAATTTGAGAATTACGCCCTTACTTCGTGCGGGCTTGCGCCAACCAGTTACGGCAAAGCCGCATTTATTTCGCGATGCCGACTTGCGTCAACGCATAGGCATAATCGAACGCCACTTCTTTCAGGCGGTCGTATCTGCCGGATGAGCCGCCGTGGCCGGCGCCCATGTTTGTTTTGAGCAGGACGACGCTGTCGTTGGTTTTCATCTCGCGGATCTTGGCGGCAAACTTTGCGCCTTCCCAGTACGGGACCTGGCTGTCGTTGAGTGAGACCTCGATCAGCATATTGGGGTAGGTTTGCGCTTTGACATTGTCATAGGGCGACCATGTGACCATATAATCCCAAGCTTTCTTTTCGTTGGGGTTGCCCCACTCGACCCATTCTTCGGTCGTCAGCGGCAGGGTCTCGTCGAGCATGGTGTTCATCACATCGACAAACGGAACCTGAGTGATCGCTGCTTTGTACAGCTCCGGAGCTTGGTTCACGACCGCTCCCATCAGCAGCCCGCCCGCCGAACCGCCCTGAATAACCAGCCGGTCATTTGACGTGTATTTATTTGAGATGAGCCATTTCGAACAATCGACGAAGTCGTTGAACGTATTCATCTTAGTGTACATCCGCCCCGCTTGACGCCATTTTTCGCCAAGCTCGCCGCCGCCGCGGATCAGAGCGATGCCGTAGATCATACCGCGATCAACGAGGCTCAGGCGTGCCGTACTAAAGTTTGGCGTCATCGATACACCGTAGCTGCCGTAAGCGTAAAGCAGCATCGGGGCTTTGCCGTCGAGCTTTGTTCCCTTTTTCATCATTACGAGGATCGGAACTTTGACGCCGTCGCGTGCCGGTGCCC
>JBEBGA010000073.1:0-10719 GCA_040081695.1 Pyrinomonadaceae bacterium | reverse complement strand
GCTGAACGACTAATCGCCTTGGGTGGTAATGAAGGGCTGATTGAAGTGCTTTTAGTGGGAGCATTTGCAATATAATTTTTCAGCGCAAAATACGTCACCGTCGAACTGATCACGGCGATCACCAGAACAGCCGCGGAGAATCTCAATATCGAGACGCCCCAACTTCGCCGAGCCGGCGGTTCAGGCAAAACCGGAGCGGGTTTTACGTCGCTCTCGATCATATTATTAATACGCAGCCAGAGGGCTTTGGAATTTGGCGGGACGATCTCGGACGCATCATTCTTACACGCGTCAACGATCGAGGTCAGATCTTCGCAAACGACAGCACACTCAGCGCAGAATGCCAGGTGCTCACGAACCGCCGCCGCCTGAGTTTGCTCAAGCTCGTTGTCCATCAAGGCACCGATCAATCCTTTACAGTCGCTGCAATTCATCGTTAAAACAGATCCAACATCAAACTCAACTAAGTGACCAATCTGATAGATTAGTCGAAGCACGTTTTAGTTGCCTTGAGCAAAGGCATTTTATCAACAAAAATCGGCACAAAAAACACGAATCCCGATAAATCGGGATTCGTGTTTTAGCATATCTAATCCCACGATTAATCCTGCTGCTTTTTCAGCAATCCCCGTAGCTTTAGTCTAGCTTTATGAAGCTGCGATTTGGACGTGCCGACCGAAATGCCCATCATACGGGCGACCTCTTCGTGTTCAAACCCCTCAACATCGTGGAGCAGAAAAACATTTCGATAACCGTTTGGAAGCTCGGCGATCGCATTTTTTAACGCGATTCGGTCAACGACCTGCATTTTGTTTGGATTTGCAGAGCCGGCAACCATCTGCTCCGGCATTTCGCCCTCTTCCGTCGTTCGCTCGTTCTTAACGCTACGCCGGCGAAAATGCATCAGCACCTGATTTACCGTCAGACGGTGAAGCCAGGTCGAAAACGCGGAATCGCCGCGAAAGCTGCCGACTTTGCGAAAAAGCTGGATAAAAACTTCTTGGGTCAGGTCTTCGGCCTCGGTCTGGCTGCTCGTCATCCGCAGACACAGGCTGTATGTGCGGCGGTGATACCGCTCGTAAAGCACCTCAAACGCAGCGATATTGCCATTCGCCGCCAAACGGCAAAGGTCAATATCGGGTGCAGCCGCGTCAAACGCGACCTCAGCAACGGGTGCCTGAAATTCGGGCACTGCCGCCGTAGCCTCAAAACCAAAGGCGATATCCTGTTCGATCGCTACGGAGAGTGGATCCATACTCGCTCCTAAAAGATCAGTTCCGGATTGTAAAACTTCGTCGTGAGTTATGATGACCGACCTCCTATTACAGGTTGCTTGAACGTATTGAAGATTTTATGTTTAAATTCGTCAAAGGTAAAGCAAATTTATTGCCCTTTTCCGACCCAACTAGAAGTTTTGGGTCGGCTCAAAGCTGTAGAGGATTGCGGCGAGTTCACCGTTAACGCCAACGTCATCTACACTTTTAACCTGTTCGGCAAGTGAAGTCGCAAGCATCGTGATCTCAAAACCATTGCGAGCATCGAGCCTTGAGGCAGGAATAAACAATCGACGGCCCCAAACGATAAGTTTTTCGCCGTTCTCGGATGTGCCGCCGCCCTGAAATTTGACCTCGTATGCACGCCAGTCGCCGTTAAGCTTGATCTCACCTTCGGACACCATCTGATAACCCGGCAGCAGCTTTTTGAGGGTCTCATTGGTTTCTTTGACCATCTGCGGGAATTTTTCGGCGTCGTTATTGTACGTCCCCTTGCTCGGGTAATAGCTGACGAGCATTTGCTCTTTCAGCTTTCCCTCGGGGGTTGAACGGGAAATATCCAAAAACTTTCCACGGCCGCCTGCGGTCACGCTTTCTTGCGGGCCGTTGATCTTCCATTCTTTCGGATAATACATCGAAAACCCGACAAAATTACGCAAAAGATCGCCCTTTAGATCCTGCTTATTGTTGGAGTAATAGTTCGTATTGGCCGGCTGAGAGATCTTGCGCGGTTGCGGCGGCATCTCGGTGTCCGTCGTGATCGTAGGTGTAGAGGGACCACTATTTTGTGCCGCATTTGGATCAGCCGTTTTCTGGCCGGACGAACCTAGGAAGTAGTACAAACCAAACACCAACAACCCAAGCAAAGCTAAGATGCCCACGACAGCAAGTATCTTGCCCCTAGAAGTTTCCTCCTGAGGCGGTTCGGGTGATCGGTTTTTCCATGCGGGCTCGACCGGTTTTGCGGTAGAGGCTGTTTCGAGCGGTTTCAATATCTCGACCTTTGGTTCAGTTGCAACGTTTTGGCTCGCTACGGCTGTTTCCTTGGCAAGATCGTCTTCTATCACAGCAACTGGCGTAACTACCGGTACAGCATCGGTCAAAGCACTATAAAGTGCGTCGCCAAACTCACGAGCTTTTGAGTATCGTCCGACTGCTTTGAATGCAAACGCCTTGTCAAAAACATCATCCACCTCGGGGGATAGTTCCGGATCGATCTGAGACGGCCCGTTTTTTAGCCCGGTGTGCTGCAAACGCATAAGCTCTTTCGTGCTCTCACCCATAAAGGGGACGTTGCCTGTGAGCATCTCAAATGCAACAACCGCCAGCGAATAGGTATCACTCGCCGCTGTCGAGACACGTCCGTCTAGTATCTCGGGGGCTTTATAAATGGCATTATGCGGGTTTGGATCGCCGTTCGACGCACCAAAATTTACGAGTTTTATTTGCTCAGCGTTGTTGTCGGACATCGAGAGAATAATATTCTCGGGCCGCAGGTCACGATGGATAATTCCCTCTTGATGAGCTTCGCTAAGGGCATACGATGCCTGACGAATGACTCGTGCTGTACGAGCAGCGTGAAACTTGCCGTGAATACTCAGGATATCGCGGACGGACAAGGCGTCGGTGTACTCACTAATGAGAAATCCCGTGCCATTAGTAAACGCACCGGAATCGACAAGACGCGCGATATTTGGATGGCTAAAATGCGACAGCGACACGCGTTCCTCTGCCATGATGCTTTCCATCATCGGATCGCCATCGGCTTCGAGCAGAATGCGAACAAGCACCATTTTATCGCCGGCGACCTTGTCGTCGGCAAGGTATGCGAGACCCGTCTCATCTCCGCCCAGATACTCCGTTACCTTGTATCGCCCTTTGACGATACGGCCAACAAAACCGTCGGGATCATTGGTGTCAAAATCGCCAAAAAAGTTCGCCGTCCGTTCGCTGTCACCGAGGTCAACGTGACCGGCGGGTATTTCGTATGGATTTATTTTTCGTGCGGCGGGTCTCGGTTCTGATACCGGCTCAGGAATTTGCAACGGCGGTGGGGGCACGAATTCCGGTTGTTCGACTATCACAGATTGGATGTCATCAAGCTCAAAAAACGGCAGATCATCGGCAATAGGTTCTTTATTGTCTGCGAATAGATCGAGCTCGGGCTCCCTAACAAAGACCCTTGGCGCATCCGCTAATATCTCATCCGAACCGCCGACAGGAGCGGCTTTTGGTATAAGATTTGAGAATATACCCGGTGTTTCTTTGCCCGGCAGATCGAACGAATCAGAGATCAGGCGCGAACCATCAGTCGGACAAAACCGCCTCGAACCTTCTTCAAAATTCTGTCCGCATTTCGGACAATATACTTCCCCTGTCATGTTTTGTTTACCGCTTTAATGTGTGCCAATCGTGGAAACACAAAGATACATAAACCAAGTATAGATGATAGTTGCCCAATTTCAGTCAACCGGCAAAGCAGATGGTTGTGTGTAACGGTTATCCCCCTTGTGATCTGGTAAGTTTTGCGGCAAGTGCAGGATTTTCACCATCAAGCGAAATCGCCTGCATATACGAACGCTGTGCGCTTATTCGTCGCCCTGTCTTAAGATAGCCGTCACCGACAGCCTCAAACTGCTGCGAGAGCCTTCGCTTTTCGCTGAGGGGGACACTGCGAACCGCCTGTTGCAATGCACTCTCGGCCTGTTCAAATCTGCCCTGCCGCGTGTACAGCGACCCTAGCAAACTGTTGGGCATAAAGCTGTTAGCACTGACACCTAAGCTGCGCCGCAGGATCATCTCGCCCTCGATGAAATTAGACTGTGCGATAAATGCACGACCGAGCAGCAGCAA
This sequence comes from Pyrinomonadaceae bacterium, assembly GCA_040081695.1. Taxonomy (GTDB): domain Bacteria; phylum Acidobacteriota; class Blastocatellia; order Pyrinomonadales; family Pyrinomonadaceae; genus OLB17. The sequence continues at coordinate 6,592 of JBEBGA010000073.1, read as the reverse complement.
AGCCGACGGATTTTTCGGGTCACCCTCGACCGCCTTTCTAAGCAGCCTTTCCGAATCGGCATATCTCTGCTCGGACTGCATAACATCCGCAACAAGTATCATTGTAGCCACATCCGTCGAACGCTGGATCGCATTCTGATACGCAACAGCCGATTCTTTCGTCTGGCCGCGACGCCTAAGCAAACGGCCAAGATGCGCGTAAGCGGGAGCAAACGAAGGATCGAGTTCGATCGCTCGTCGGTAGGCATTTTCTGTCTCGGCACCGATCAACCCTCGTAGCTCCATCGAAACGCCAAGCTGGTCAAACGCTAATTGATTTTTCGGAGCGAGCTGTATCGCAACGCGAGCTAGCTTTTCCGCCTCTTCGTATCGATCCGAGAGATTTGGAGCAGACAACGGCTGGGTCAAAACATAACTCAGTGCAACATGCGTAAACGCCTCTTTCGGATCGATCTGTAATGCAGAACGATAGGCCGTTTCGGCGTCTTCCCAACGCTGCTGGTCGCTATAAAGGTTTCCGAGGCCATACACAGCACGCGAATCTTTTGGCTTGATCGCACGTGCACGTTGATATGCAGTTTCTGCCGCCGAATAATTGCGGTCATCGCGGGCATTATTCCCATCGGCGATCAGTGTCTCGTAAAGGCGATTTGACGCCGCAGTAACCGGAACCTCGCTTTCCGGCTTCTTAGACGGCCTTACTTCAAATGTCTTAGGGCTGGAATTGCCTCCGGTTATCTTAGGCGTTGTTTTTGGCTTTACCGCTGTGGTTTTGTTATCGGGTTTTGCAGCAGGCTTTGTTGTCTTAGGCTTCGCCGGTTGCGGTTTAGGCGCTGCTGTTTTGGCAGTCGTGGTCTTTTTCTTTGTAGTGGTTCTAGGATTGGTTTTCTTAACAGTTTTGGCTTTCGTAGTCGTCGCAGGTTTTGAACCGCCGCCAAACAGCTTATTGCTACTACCGAGATCTTGCCCCGAAACACAGATAGTCCCTGTTCCCAACAAAGCAATTATTGCAAAGAGCCTGAAAAAACTGCTCATAATAACCTCCCTCTCGGGGAGCCTAATTCTGCGTAACTAGTCTAAAACCTAGTTCCTTGTCCCGCTTTGTTCCATCCACATCCACACGAAATGTCGAGGTGATACCAAATTCGCCCGCTGATTTATTTAATGCCGCTCCGCCGCGGATCATAAAATGCGGTTCTTTCGTCTCCTTGATCGACCCTTTGCTGCCGGGATAAAGGCTCGGTTTTGACCCGGTCCATTCATAAACATTGCCTATCAGATCGACGACTCCCCAGTCGTTTGCACACGAATTAGACCCCACAGGATCCGGTTCGGTATTGTCTTTGTCGACCACCGCACAATTTTTCTTAAACTCGTCGCCCCAAGGATATTTGTTACTTTTTCCACCGTTTCGAGCGGCAAATTCCCACTCTTCTTCGGTCGGCAATCGATACGTCACGCCATCCCGCTTAGAACGCCATGCAATGAACGCTTTTATGTCGTCCATATTCACAAATCGAACCGGCATATTCTCTTGCCCCGGAGTCGGCTTTCCATTGGTCCAGGCTCCGAGTTTGTCCGACGGATAGCTGGTCGCCGTCGTAAAAGCATAATATTCGGCGTTTGTGACCTCGGTCTTATCCATCTTGAATGGCTGAACTGTGACGCTGTGTGCCGGTTTTTGATTCTCAAGCCCACTGTCGCTACCCATCATGAACGTCCCGCCCGGGATCGCAACCAGTTCTGCTTTCGCCGCAACGACCGGAGTTCCTTCCGGGGTCGGCGTTGCATTATTGCCTGCGGGGCCAACGTTGCCGCCAAAAACACCCATCATATATGCCGCGCCAATTCCTCCGCCAACGATCAAAAAGAGTGCTAATACACCAAAGATTCCCAAAACTGCCTTAGACATTCCCGCCTTTTGAGGCGGCATATACTGGGATGATAGATTGACGTCGCGAGTGCCATAAGTCTGATGTGCTGTCTGGCCCATCGAGTCGTTTATGACGGTAGCCTGAAAATTGGGGTCATCTGTTCGGCCAGAGCCGCTAACGCTAACATCAGCGGGCATCGGGATGGCCGAACGCGAATCCGTCACACCGGGCTGCAGCTCGGCGACCACTTGCTGCGGCTTGCCGTCACAGACGACATCGCCGAACCAGTCTTTGAACCCGTTGTGGCTGATCCGTAGATGATGATTGCCGCTCTGGATACCCTCAAGCAGTAGAGCCCCATCATTTTGCGTTTCACCTACCGAGACATTATCAACAAAGACTCGTGATTGCGGCGGTTTTGTTATGACTCTTAACGACGACACCGGCAGCGATCTACCGACAGAGCTGTGGATAGTCGAGGCTCCGGGATGGATCGCGGCGGTCAACTCCTCAACAAACTGCTCAACAGTTGCCGTTCGCTGGGTTTTATCCTTTTGTAAAGCGTGAAGGACCGCCTTTTCGAGCTCGAGCGAGACTCGCGTGCCATGATCGGCAAATGTCGGAGCCGGGTCGCTAATATGCTTTTTCATGATGGCCGGTATCGACGAGCCCTTAAACGGCACATCGCCCGCAACCATCTGAAAGAACATCACACCGAGCGAATAAATATCCGACCGGGCATCAGGCTCTTCGTCAGCCCATTGTTCGGGGGCCATATAATACGGCGAACCCATCAATCCCGTCGTCTGCGCCTGAATGAACGAACCTAAAAGCTCACCCGATTTGATCTTTGCGAGGCCAAAATCAAGGATCTTTACCGCTTGCGAAAGATTTGGCTTGTCGCTGCAGATCATCACATTGAGCGGCTTAAGATCGCGGTGAACGATGCCTTGATGATGGGCGGCACCGACGCCGGCACATACAGCTGTGATGAGTTCGAGAGCACGCTCAGGTGAAAGTGCTTTTTCGCGAGCAAGCAGATCGTGGAGCGATTCGCCCTCGACATACTCCATCACGAGAAACGGCAAGCTGCCGTCAATGACGCCATAATCGGTAACGCCGACAACGTTTTGATGTCGGATGGCTGCGGCAGCAAGTGCTTCTTGCCTAAACCGCGTAACGAGCTGCGGGTCATTACCGACGAGGTCTGGAAGGATGACTTTGATCGCAAGTTGAGTTTTGAGAAAAGCGTGGCGCGCCTTGTAAACGACGCCCATACCGCCCTGGCCGATACGGCATTCAAGCTGATATTTGCCCTCCAAAACAGGCTCGCCTGCAATGGTGTGCGATGTCGGCATCCCGTCATGCGGACAGGCCGCGACATCGTCGGCGAAACAGTTTTTACAGAGCTGGCATTCTTTCATTTAGCCACAGACCAAAGAGAAGTATCTCAATTCGAACAACCGCAATGATTTAGATGACCCAACAAGCGCAAAAGTACTATTAAAGCACGATTTGATTTTAGTTTTTTTACATCGTGCAAGCAAGGATGAACTCATCGCACGCGCCGTTAACCTTTGACGACAATATTTATCAATCGGTTCGGCACAACTATGACCTTGACAATCTCTTTGCCGTCGGTAAATTCGCGGGTCTTTTCGTCAGCAAACGCCATTCGCTGTAGCTCTTCGTCCGCGGTATCGGGTGCCGCCAAAATGCGCGAACGCAGCTTGCCGTTGATCTGAACCGGTATCTCGATCTCGTCAGCCGTTGCCAGATCCTCGCTGTATTCCGGAAAGCACGCACCGTTAGCGATGATGCCGTCTTCGTTGTCGATCAGCACGGCATACAATTCCTCGGCAGTATGCGGAGCAAAGGGCGTCAGCATCAGCACAAGGCCCGTCAACGCTTCGCGAACAGCGTAAAGATCGCTCTCGGTCGCATTCGCCGGATCAACGCCAATATCGCCGACCGCATTCGACAGCTCCATCAACGCCGCGACGGGCGTGTTAAATTGCAGGGCCTCAAAACTATCCGTCACGCGCTTGATCGTCTGATGCGTCTTTTGACGGAGCTTTCTCGACGCAGGCGTCACGCCTTCGCCGTTGACCAAGGGCGTTCGTTCCGCTTCACCGATCGCCGTTCGCCATTTATAGACCTGTCGCCAGACACGCTGCAAAAACCGCACGCCGCCCTCGATACCCGCTTCGTTCCAGACGAGTTCATTCTCGATCGGCGCGGCAAACATAATGAACAACCGCGCGGCATCGGCACCATAGATCTCGACCATCTCGTCGGGATCGACACCGTTGCCTTTAGACTTGGACATCCGCTCGATGCCGTATTTCAACGCTCCGCCGTCTTTTGCAACCGCACCGGTGATCTTGCCCTTGGCATCGCGTGAGACCGTAACATCGCCGGGCATGTGATAGATCTTTTTGCCGGTCGCGTCGTCATAGAACGTCTCGCCGACTACCATGCCCTGCGTCAGCAACCGTTTGAACGGCTCATTAAATGTCACCAGCCCCAGATCGCGCATCATCTTGGTCCAAAACCGTGCGTAGATCAGGTGCATAACGGCGTGATCGTCGCCGCCGATATACTGATCAACCGGGGTCCAATAAGCCGCGATCTCAGGATCAAACGGCAAAACCTCGTTGGTTGCGTCAGTGTATCTAAAGTAATACCACGACGAATCAACAAACGTATCCATCGTGTCGGTCTCGCGTTTTGCCGGACCTTCGCAGGTCGGACAGACAGTATTTACAAACTCCGGGACCTTAGCCAGCGGCGATTCGCCCGTACCCGAAAACGGTGCTGTTTCCGGCAACCGAACCGGCAGATTCTCAAACTTTTCCGGTACAACGCCGCACGTATCGCAATAAACGATCGGTATGGGCGAGCCCCAAAACCGCTGCCGCGAAACGCCCCAGTCGCGCAAACGATAAGTCGTCGCGGCTTCGCCAAAGCCGTGCTTGACTGCATACGCCGCCATCTCTTGTTTCGCGTTCTCGCTGGTCTTGCCGTTCCAATAATCCGAATGGACCAGAATTCCATAGGCTGGCATCGCTTGTTCTAAAGCCAATGCCTGCATCGTGCTGTGCTCGTGGACAAGATGCGGCTCGGAGATCACCTGACGAATTGGCAGCCCGAATTTCTTTGCAAATTCAAAATCCCGCTCGTCATGCGCCGGGACGCTCATAACGGCTCCGGTGCCGTATTCCATCATCACGTAATTGCCGACCCAGACCGGCAACTCTTCCCCGCTAAAAGGGTTGATCGCACGCAAACCGGTGTCGATGCCGTCTTTTTCGATCTCAGCCTCATGGTCGGTCGGCTTGGCGTTTTCGGCACGAATAAAGGCGATCTTACTTGCCACTTCCTCAGAGAAATGGTCGATGTTCGCCTGAATTACGGGGTGTTCAGCCGCCAAAACGACCGCATTCGCCCCGTAGATCGTATCGATCCGCGTCGTGAAAACACGCACCGTGCCCGACTCAGCCGTGCCGCCATCGAGGTCGCAGTAAAACAAGGTGTCACCCGACGTTCGCACCTCAAAATCGACAAACGCACCCTCGGACCGCCCGATCCAGTCGCTTTGTCGTTTCAAAACATTTGCCGGCCAGCCATCTTCGATCTCTGCCATATCGTCGAGTAATTGGTCGGTGTATGCCGTCGTTTTGAAAAACCACTGTTCCAGGTCTTTTTTGGTTACAGGGTTGCCGCAACGCCAGCACAGCCCGCCGCTCGCTTGCTCATTAGACAGCGTCGCCTGATCGTGCGAACACCAATTGACCTGAGTCAAACGCTTGTACGCAAGGCCCATTTCGTACATTTTCAGGAAAAACCACTGGTCAAATTTGTAGTATTCCGGCCGATGGGCGTACATCTGCCGTCGCCAATCGTAGCTGATCCCAAGCCGCTGCAATTGCCCGCGCATGGCGTCGATGTTAGCCTCGGTCCACTCACGCGGATTCACGCCGCGCTTAACGGCCGCATCCTCAGCCGGCTGGCCAAACGAATCCCAGCCGATCGGGTGCATTACGTTAAAGCCTTTGAGCCGTTTGTACCACGCCATCGCGTCGCCGGCCGAATAATTTCGCACATGCCCCATGTGCAGATTGCCCGACGGGTACGGCAGCATCTCGAGCTGGTAAAATTTTGGCCTTTCGTCGCAGCTCTCAGCCTCGGTCTCAAACGCACCGCTATCAGCCCATTTCTGCTGCCATTTCTGCTCAACCTTTTTTGGAAAATATTTCTCGTCCATCTGTTTATGTAAAAAGTTTAAGTTTAGCGAATTTTTTCTTTTCACGGTAAAAAAACCGTGATATTCTGACAAAACCTTTGAGACTAGTGTTTCGGAGCAAACGAACTTAATGATAAAAACAATAATTTTGCAGACGTTAAGGACGTAAGTGTAAACCCGCTCGGTTCGACCGTCTGCCCCGAAAATTGGAGGCAACAGAGATGGTCAACCCAATAAACCGCACTGCCGCTCGCGAGATCGACAAACTAACCCCAGCCGACGCTGCCGCAGCCCGCAGCTATATCGCAAAAAATCCACCTTCACCATCGGTCGATAATGTTATTGTCGATGATGTCATCGCATATTTGGCAAACGCCCATGAGAACCGCCGTGCTCGTCAGGTCACCGAATGGGAACGGATGGGTGGAAATCAGATCCAATACAACGCATGAAGAAGTTGGGGAGTAGAGGA
>JBEBGA010000072.1:0-10723 GCA_040081695.1 Pyrinomonadaceae bacterium | reverse complement strand
TCCGGAAACTGGATCGTTACCGCTTGCAAAACTCCGTCCGGCACATCCGCGAGCAATTGTCTCAGCCGCAGCATCGCATTGCAAAAAACGTAATGGAGATTGTTTAGTTTTGCATCCTCCGCCAATCGATTGGCTTCTTCGACCAGCGGTTCACGTATCTCAACACCGAGAAAATTCCACGACGGCTCCGCCCCAGCCATTTGTAGAATAAACCGCCCGCGAGCACACCCGATGTCGAGATGCAGCGGCTTTGCCGGATCGGTGAACAAAGCCGACAAATCGACGGGCTCCAATTCCTGAAGGTAGTACGGCGATAAGGGATTGACGTGTTGATGGACTCGAACGCGGGCCATGGATTAGACAATTCGGAGAATGAGCAAAATACTAAAGGCACAAGCAGCAATGTAAATACCAAGCGATGCGAGTCCGGCAAACTCGACCGTGGAACTAGCCTCTCGCGGATCGATATGAACATCTGACGGTATCTGTAAAAAACCATACACGACTCCGGTGATAAGGCCGCCGATATGGCCAAAATTATCGATCGTCTGATACAGCACCAAGCCAAAAACTAGAATAAAGCCAATGTTTACAAGCAGGTTCTTTCGAAACGCCGGCGATATAAAATCGCGGCGACGAAAAGCATAGATCGCCAAATAGCCGATCAGTCCGACCACGCCACCTGAGGCTCCGACAGATAGTCCGTCGGGCTGAAAAACAAGGCTCAAAATACCGCCGCTAATGGCCGAGAGCAAAAAGACTATCGCCAAATGTGCCCGGTTCGACAGCATTTCGAAAATGCGGCCAAAGCTGTAGAACGCGTAGCAGTTCATCGCGACATGCATGATGCTGCCGTGCGTCGTCGCACCGGTCAGTATTCGCCAATATTCATGCTGTTTTAGGAAGAGGGGCTTATCAAACCCCGCCGCCATGATCGACGCTTCTAGTCCCGTCAGAAACTGTGTCAGAGCAACCGCACCGATCGCCACGATAAACGTGATCGTATAGACCGGTGTCGGTGACGCGGGCTGTTCGACCGCCTCACTTTCAGGCTCTTGAGCCTCGTCTTCTTCGGTTTGATAGTTGAGCGACATATCTACTTACATCGCCAAGCCGCCATCGGGCTGTATTACCTGTCCGGTGATATACGCCGCGGCCGGTGAGAGCATAAAGCATGCAATTTCAGCGACCTCGGTGACGTTTCCGAGCCGTCCGAGCGGGATCATCGCCAGGATCTTTTCGCGGTATTCGTCGTTCATCTCGCTTGCCATATCGGTTTCGATCAGGCCGAGGGCGAGAGCGTTGACGGTGACTTTTTTGCTGGCGATCTCTTTGGCAAGCGATTTTGTTAGGCCGATCATACCGGCTTTTGATGCCGAATAATTTGATTGGCCGAGCATACCGACAACGCCTGAGATCGAGGCGATATTGAGTATCGAACCGCCATTCTCATTACGCATCATCGGGCGGATCGCGGCTTTGGAAAAGTTCCAAGCCCCTTTCAAATTGGTGTCGATGACCGAATCCCAATCTTCTTCTTTCATCCGCAGGATAAGCTGGTCGCGTGTGATGCCGGCGTTGTTGACGAGGTAATCGACCGTGCCAAAAGCCTCCTTGACCTGACCGACAAACTCAGCCGCTGCTTCGGTGCTCGCGACATCGCATTGCTCGGCAATGGCTTTGACGCCAAGCTTTTCGACCTCGGCCTTTAACGCCTCAGCCTCGTCGGCGCTTTTCGAATAGTTAAACGCTACATTGCATCCACGCCGTGCCAATTCCAACACGATCGCCTTGCCGATACCACGCGTACCGCCGGTGACGATCGCCGCTTTTCCTTCAAATTGTTTCTCGCTCATATTATCCTTTCAACGCGTTGCGTTGGATCTCAAATAAATTATTAACGCCGATCTCGGCGAGTACAAGCATCTCGTCCATCTGCTCGCGAGTAAAAGGCTCGCGTTCGGCGGTGCCCTGGATCTCGATAAATTTTCCCGCTCCCGTGCAAACGATGTTCATATCGACATCTGCGGTCGAGTCTTCGGTGTATGCGAGATCGAGTATCGTCGTGCCCTCGATAACGCCGACGCTGACGGCCGCTACCTCGCTGATGATCGGGTTGGTCTTGATAGTTCCCTGTTTGACAAGCTTGCGACAGGCCAGAGCCAAAGCAACATACGCTCCTGTGATCGACGCGCAGCGTGTGCCGCCGTCCGCCTGAATGACGTCGCAATCGAGATAGATCTGTCGTTCGCCAAGCAGTTTTGTATCAACCACCGCCCGCAAGCTGCGGCCGATCAGACGTTGAATTTCCTGTGTGCGTCCCGACGGGCCGTTCTTTGTCTCACGCTGCGTACGCGTATTGGTCGCACGCGGCAGCATTGCATACTCCGCCGTCACCCAGCCTAAACCCTTATTCCGCATAAACATCGGCACGCGGTCCTCGACCGATGCGGTGCAGATCACCTTGGTCCCGCCAACCTCTATCAGCGCCGAGCCCTCGGCATACGGCGAGATATTCGGCGTGATCTTGGTATTACGGATCTGATCGTGCGTGCGGTTGTCTTGTCTCTGGTATGTCATTATTTGCAATTATTCAAACAGGATATACAGGATGTGCAGGATTTAAGTGCTCTGACAATCCTGTTTATCCTGTCCATCCTGTTCAATTCTCAAGCTTATCTACCCCGAACACCTCAATGGCTTCGAGCTTTGACGGCGTTGTTCCGAGAAATCTCTCGGCGACGCGGGCGAATCTGTCGGCGGCGTCGGTTACGTAAAAATGGTCGAGGTCGTCGCAAAGCTCACGTTTACCGCTAACGGCGTTCGGATTTTCTAGGCCTTTTTCTTTTAACAGAGCGGCCACTTCGTCCGCCGTTGCCTCGCCGGAATCGACAAGTTTAACATTTTCGCCCACCGTTTGCTGTATCACATCCCGAAGTATCGGGTAATGCGTACAGCCGAGCACGAGAGCGTCCGGAGCAAATTCGTTCATCTTCGCTAGGTATTTTGCGGCGATCGAAAACGTCTCAGGTTCGCTAGTCCAATTCTCCTCGGCAAGCGGAACGAACAACGGACAGCCGGCCTGCATCACCTCGGCGGTATCGGATGCACGGCGGATGGCTTCGTAATATGCGTTGCTCGCGACAGTCGCCTCGGTCGCGATGACACCGATCTTTGCGTGCGGGTTATTCTTCGTGATCTCGACGGCTTTTCGCCCGCCCGGTCCGATAACACCCACAACATCAAGGCCGATCTTTTCACGGATCTTTGGCAAAGCAAGAGCGGATGCCGTGTTACACGCCACAACCAGCATCTTTATCCCACGCGAAGCGAGAAAAACCGAGTTCTCAATAGCGTACCGCTCAACCGTCGCCATCGACTTGGTCCCATACGGCACGCGGGCAGTATCTCCCAAATAAACAAAATGCTCATTCGGCAAACGGTCATGCAGCGCGCGGTAAACCGTCAGGCCGCCGACGCCGCTGTCGAAGATGCCGATCGGCATTTCATTGATAGATTTATTGCTCATTACCAAAGTAATGAGCATAACGCCGTAGCGTCACAAAATCCAAGATCTGAAATTTGATATTTAAAAAAGATGGTGGAGGCGGCGGGAATCGAACCCGCATCCAAAGGTTGCGACCAGTAAAATCTACACGTTTATTCTATTCACTTAATTTTCGCAACCGTTGAGCAGATGAACAGACAAGACCTCATCGGCAGCTAACCCGGCTAACTTTAACTTCACGCCGCAGGTGGTGGCGTGATGCGAGCCCGAACTATTTTATGCCTTAGCCGGTCGCATCAGGCTGACTTCCGGTAAGACACTTCTGGTTTAGAGTGAACTAAGCAGCAAGAGCTAATTCTTGATTAGCATTTGTGTTTGTATAGTTTTGTTAACGAGCTCACCATACAAAAGCCCGACGTGCATTCAAAGATCTATACAAGCCCCTGTCGAAGCCTGTCGCCCCCATCGAAGAAGACTAGTCTACGTTATTTGGATGCAAAATGACAGTACGGAGTTGCGCCCGATCCTCAAACGGCGGGTGAGTTGGCAATGAGCCATTTTTCGGCCTTTTCGATATCCTCAAACAACTGCATCTTAACGTGCAAACCGCGCAGGATCGCCTTAGCTGCTTCGGGGATCTCGTAATGGCCAAAATCGTCGATAAAGGCAAACATCCGCCCCTTTAGCAGGCCGCCCAACGGGCCAATTACATCGAGCATCCCTTCGACGGAGATCATCTCGACAAAACTGTGTTCAAGCAGGATTTTTGAGAGGCCGAGGTCATCACATTCGTCGATGATCTCATGCCAATAGTCTAGGGCGATCTCGGGAGTAACCCTCAAACCACCGACATTCGCGTAAAGATATTCACCGCGGTTCTCAGTCGTTAATGAGTATTGCTTTTCGTTTTCCACGCTACTCATATATATGCGAATACGCCGTCCGGTTCAAGTGTTTCAGGAGTTTTATGCGGCTTTGCCGTTCGCGATAAGCGTCGGGTACTTGCCGCTCCAGCAGGCGTTGCAGGTCGATGAGGGATCGAGGCCGATCGCCTCAAGCATTCCTTCCAACGACAAATAACCGAGGCTGTCGGCACCGATGTATTCGCAGACCTCTTCGACATCCATATTGGCTGCGATGAGGTCGTCGCGGTGCGGCGTATCCACGCCGTAGTAACACGAATGAGCGGTCGGCGGGCACGATACGCGCATATGGACCTCGGCAGCACCGGCTTCGCGGACCATCTCGACGATCTTTTTCGAGGTCGTGCCGCGAACGATCGAATCATCCACCAGCACAATGCGGTTGCCGTTTATCAGATCTTTAATAGGGTTGAGTTTGAGCCGCACGCCAAATGACCGGATTGATTGTGACGGCTCGATGAACGTCCGCCCGACATAATGATTACGAATGATCGCCTGACGAAAATTGATGCCCGACCAGCGTGCGTAGCCGATCGCGGCGGCAACGCCGGAATCGGGAACGGGCACGACGAGATCGGCTTCGACGGGGTGCTCGGCGGCGAGCTGTTTGCCCATCTTGTGCCGAGACTCGTTGACCGAGCGGCCAAAAATTATCGAGTCGGGACGCGAAAAATAAACGTGTTCAAAGGTGCAAACTGCGTGAGCCTTAACCTCAAACGGCTTTGACGAATGCAGCCCCTCGGCGTCGATAATGAGCATCTCGCCCGGCTCGACCTCACGGACATATTCGGCATCGATCAAGTCAAAAGCACACGTTTCAGATGCGACGCACCAAGCATCCTGAAACTTGCCTAGTACCAGCGGCCTAAATCCGCGCGGATCGCGAACGGCGATCAATGCATTCGGCGTTAAAAACAGCAGCGAAAATGCACCCTCGGTCGTCGCGAGGACTTTTTTGATAGCATCGACGGCATCTTTCGCCGGCGTACGGGCAATGCCGTGGAGAATGGTTTCGGTGTCAGATGTCGAGGAAAAGATCGCCCCGTCACGCTCAAGCTCGCGGCGGCGGGCCTCGGCGAACGGCAGATTGCCGTTATGACAGACAGCGATCTTGCCGTGCTGGCACGTTACCGAAAATGGCTGCACCTCATCAAGCGTATTCTTACCCGCGGTCGAATAACGCGTATGGCCGATGGCAGATGTACCCGTCAGCTTTTTCAAAACCTCGGGATTTAGCACGTCCGCGACAAGCCCGACCTCACGATATTGTAAAAGCTCATCGCCCTCAGCCGTGACAATGCCGCACGCCTCCTGCCCTCGATGCTGCAACGCAAACAGCCCAAGCTGCGTCAGCGTCGAGGCCTCAGCGTGGCCAAAGATGCCAAAAATGCCGCATTCTTCGTGAAGTTTGTCGAGAGCGATCTCCATCTATATCTCTATTCTGCCACAACTCGAGCCCCCGCTTCGAGAAGCGACGCCGCATTCTCAAGATCACGGGGCGAATTCACATTTATGAACAGATCATTGGAACCGGCGATGTGGCGATAATCGGTAAATTCAACCCGCTTGATCTGCAGCGTATCTATTGCCGCCATCAACGATGGCGAGTTTCCTTTCACATTCTCAAGTTCCAACAAATGATCCCGAACCCTCTCGACACGATACAATGCTGCGAGCGGTTGAGGCACACCGTCCGGTTGGATCGGCAGCACAACATCAGCATTATCATCGATCTGAGAAACGAGAAACGAGATAAGATCTGGGGAAAGCATCGGTAGGTCACACGCCGCGACAAATGTCCATTCTGATCGCGAATGCTCGACCGCCGCATGAAGCCCGCCGACCGGGCCGCGATCTTCGCCGAGGTCATAGATCATGTCACCGAAACCGGTAATCGCTCCTGCCTCCGCGAGTTGGTCTTCGTTTGCTATGACGACGCAAATGCACGATTCAGGCAATGCGGCACGGATTGCTGATGCGACAAGGCCCAACATTCGCACGCCGCGAAACTCGACATTAACCTTGGGTTGTCCCATTCGCGACGATTTGCCGCCGGCTAGTATGTACGCATCAATGTTGTTCATTCAAGGTCAAATTCGCCCGTCTTTTCACCAGTAGCCGTTAGCGAAATAATGATGGACTTTGATGTCGGCGTCAGACTCCGATCAGCGTAACTGCCGAGCGGGACGAGCGGATTAGCTTCAGGAAAATATGCGGCGGCACAGCCCTGCGGGATCTCGTATGGCACAACAATAAAGCCATCAACGTAGCGTTCGCCATCATCGAAATGGCTGGTGATATCGACAACACTGCCGGCGGTGAGCGACCTTTCGGCGATGTCGGCCTCGTTAATAAAAATGACTCGCCGCCCGCCCTCGATGCCGCGATAGCGGTCACTAAAACCGTATATCGTTGTATTAAATTGATCGTGCGAGCGAATTGTCGTCAGCAATAGTTTGCCATCGCCAACTTCATTTCTGACAAGCGGCTGAGTGTTAAATCGTGCTTTGCCGGTCGCTGTGTTGAAAACACGTTCGCGTGGCGGATTGTTGAGATAGAAACCGCCGGGCTCGTGAATGCGTTCGTTATAATTCTCAAACCCATCGATCACTCGCGAGATCGCGTCGCGAATATTGTTGTAATTTGTCCCCATCGCGTCCCAATCGACGTCGCTATGATCGCCAAGCGTCGCTTTCGCCAATTGGCAAACTATCCACGGTTCACTGCGAAGATGTTCCGATGCGGGTTCAAAGATTCCCTTCGACGATTGCACGTTGAGCATCGTGCTTTCGGTTGAAACGAATTGTCCGTTGTCGATCTCGCTCCGTCCTAAACACGGAAGAATTAGAGAAACATTCCCTGTCGCCAGTGCAGTTCGATTCAGTTTCGTTATGACCTGAGCGGTCAGATCGCATTTCCTCAAAGCATCGAAAACTACTTCGGTATCGGGAGCGGCACTCACCAAATTGCCGCCCATCGCGAAGAAAACTTTCGCATCGCCGTTGCTCATTGCTTGGATGGCCTCGACCGTTGAATAGCCGTGCTTTCGCGGTGCGTGGAAGTTGAATTCGCGTTCGAGCGCGTCCAAAAACTTCCCGCCCGGCCGTTCCATAATGCCCATCGTGCGGTCGCCCTGCACATTCGAATGCCCGCGGACCGGACAAACTCCGGAGCCGGACTTTCCGATCTGGCCGCGAAGCAGATGCAGATTCACGACATCTTGGATCGTCGCAACAGCGTCTTTATGCTGCGTGATGCCCATCGCCCAGCAGGTGATCACGCGTTCGGCGGCAATAAACATCTCGGCCGCTTCCTCGATCTGTTCGCGTCCGATACCGCTGATCGAGACGATATCGTCCCACGATGTTGCGTCGAGGTTTTCGATCAGTGCGTCGTATCCGTCGGTGTGCTCGGCGATGAAATCCCGATCGATGCTGTCGTGCTCGACGATCACTTTCATCAGTCCTTTTAGTAACGCCATGTCGCCGCCGATCCGGACTGGAAGATGCAGATCGGCAAACTTGGTCGCACGGCCGAGGATCGCGAGCGGAAACTCGAGCGGATTTGGGTATTGCTCAGGATTTGGGTTGATAAAGTTCAACAATCCGGCCTCGGGCAGCGGATTGATCGCGATCATCTTGGCACCATTTCGCTTGGCGTCCTGCAACGAAGACATCATTCGCGGGGCGTTTGTGCCGGGATTTTGGCCGATGACGATGACGAGATCGGTTTCGTTAAAATCGGACAATCGAACCGTCGCTTTGCCGATGCCGATAGATTCGGTCAGAGCGACGCCCGACGATTCGTGGCACATGTTCGAGCAATCGGGCAGGTTGTTTGTGCCGAATTGACGGACGAATAATTGGTAAAGAAACGCCGCTTCGTTCGACGTGCGGCCCGAAGTGTAAAACACGGCTTCGTCAGGCGAAGCGAGCGAATTCAGCTCGTGAGCAATAACGGAAAAAGCTTCGTCCCACGAGATCGGCTCGTAATGAGTGCCGCCACTACGGAGAATCATTGGTTCGGTCAAGCGGCCTTGTTCGTTGAGCCAGAAATCGTCTTTCTCACGAAGTTCATCGACGCTATACTTCGCAAAAAACTCTGCCGTGATGCGTTTCTTCGTGCCTTCGTCAGCCAACGCCTTCGACCCGCTCTCGCAGAACTCGCCAAACGAACGCCGCCCGTCAGGATCGGGCCACGCACACGACTGGCAATCGATACCGCCTTTTTGATTCAGTTTCAAGAGCCCGCGAGTCGCGTGGCCGACGCCCATTTTTCCGATCGTCACACGCATTGCATTTGTCACGGCTTTGATGCCGGCGGCGACGGTCGCTGGTTTGGTAATCTGTAGCTGATCTTTGTCTTTCGCCATCTTTTCCGAAATAGCTGACAGCTGCGAACTGATAGCTGAAAATTATCACTTCGCAGCTATCAGCTTTCAGTTATTCCGAATGTTCTCTTCCGATCGTAATCGTTGTTCCCCGCAATAAATGTTGAATCTGCCGTCTCGTACAAATCCTAACAGCGTCATGCCGTATTCGGCGGCGAGTTCGACGGCTAGGCTTGACGGTGCTCCGACGGCAGCGAGAATCGGAATTCCAGCCATTAAAGCCTTTTGCACGAGTTCGAAACTCGCTCGGCCTGAGACGAGCAATATCGTGTCAGACAAAGGCGTTTTGCCCGCCATGAATTTCGCGCCGATGACTTTGTCGAGAGCGTTATGGCGGCCGACATCTTCGCGGACGATGTCGAGCGTGCCGTCGGCGTTGAATAAAGCTGACGCGTGTAAGCCTCCGGTTGTTTCGAAAACTGCTTGTGCGTCGCGAAGTTTTTGCGGCAGCGAATGAATTACGTCAGCGTCGATCATTACGTCGCTTTCAATTTGTTTCACGCCGGTAGCGAGGGCTTCGATCGAGGCTTTGCCGCAGACGCCGCAGCTAGATGTCGTATAAAAATTACGTTCGAGGCGTTTGAGGTCGATGTCGAGTCCCGCGTTTAGATCAACGCGGATAGTGTTGGAAAACCCAGTCGCTATCGCTCCCGGTTCTGACTTTCCGCAGTGTCGGATCTGTTTGATCTGATCGGGCGACGTGATGATGGCTTCGGTAAAGAGAAATCCGGCAGCGAGTTCGTCGTCGTCACCGGGCGTTCGCATCGTTATCGAGATGGCTTTGTGGGTGCTGTCGGGAAAGCCTAGGCGTATCTCAAGCGGTTCTTCGATAGCGAGCACGTCGTCAGCATCTATTTCGCCCGCCGCCGTAACACGCCGAACCGCCGTTTTCGAAAAGCCAAGTGCTGGTTTCACAGTTGAATTCTAACAGGCGGTTAGTTAAACCACATAGGAACATAAAACACATAGGTCTTTCTTTCTATGAGCTCTATGTCGCTATGTGGTTCGAGTTCTTAATCTGCCGGCATGATTCGTCCCCGGCATTCGCCAAAACCGATCCTTCGAAAGCCCTCGCGTTCGCAGTAGCCTTTCATGATGACCTCGTCGCCGTCTTCGAGGAAACGGCGGGTTTCTCCAGAGGGGAGTTCGATCGGTTCGGTGCCTCGCCAGCTTAGTTCGAGCATGGAGCCGCGTTCGGACTTTTCTTTGCCGGAGATCGTGCCGGTGGCGATGAGGTCGCCGGTTTGGAGGTTGCAGCCGCCGGAGGCGTGGTGCGTGAGCATCTGGCCGATCGTCCAGTAGAGGTCCTTCATGTTCGAGCGGCTTAATAAGAAAGGCTCGATGTTTTCCGCACGCATCTTCTCTGTCTGGATGAAGACCTCGAGATTGATGTCGATGCCGCCGAACTTTTCGTTATTGTCATCAGCGAGGTAATCGAGCGGAGCCGGATCGCCTTCTTCGCGTTCGAACGCGGGCGTGCGAAACGGTGCGAGAGCTTCCATCGTTACGACGAAAGGCGAGATCGTTGTCGCGAAATTTTTGGCGAGAAACGGACCGAGCGGCTGGTATTCCCATGCCTGTATGTCGCGGGCGGACCAGTCGTTGACGAGACAGAGGCCGAAGATATGTTCCTCCGCCTCGCCGATCGGGATCGACGTGCCGAGATCATTCCCCTGCCCGACAAAAAACCCGACCTCCATCTCGTAATCGAGGCTCTTGCACGGAATAAACACCGGCGGAGCTTCCGCGTCGCTCCGGTTCTGCCCTTTCGGCCGCGTGATGTCCGTCCCCGAGATCACGATCGACGAAGCCCGCCCGTGATACCCGATCGGCACATATTTATAATTCGGCAGCAAAGGATTGTCCGGCCGAAACATCGACCCAACATTCGTCGCATGATAG